>CBIMJO010000663.1:0-5953 GCA_966244135.1 uncultured Actinocrispum sp.
ACGCTTTCGAGCAACTTGACGTAACGCTTCAGGTAGGTGCCGTGCATCAGCGGGTCGCCGGGGGAGGCGACGCCGGTGGCGGCGTTGATCAGCGCGCCCAGGTTGCGCAGCTTGGGTTCCGCGACCCACTGCGCCAGCGCGGCTGATCGCCTGCCGGTGACGATGTCCTTGAGGTGTGTGAAGAGACCTTCGGGATTGGTGAACAGGTAGAGGTGTGTGCGGAGGCTGGGTGTGCTTTCGAAGTGTGTGTGTTCCGCTCGGTCGAATGCTGTGTTCAGGCGGCCCCACGCGCGGTCCTTGTCGTCCGAGTCTGCCCGCCGGGCGAGGTCCGACCTGACCACCTCGATGGGAAGCGCGATGCCGAAGGAGTCGGAGGCGTACTGGAGGGCTGATTCACCGAGCACCTGCCATGGTTCGATGCCGTCTTCGTCCGTCCCGGCATGTCCGAGCTCGGAGAGGACGAGGTCGAGGGTGTCTTGTGCGTCGTTGCCACCGGTGAAGACCACCTGCTCCACCGCGGACACGAGGAGCGCTGCGATCTCGACGGTCCGTCGGCGCGACGTGTCCGGCGTGGAGTCCAAAAGGGACAGAGCATTGCCGAGTGCTGCCGGGTACGCCGACGTGCCCCTGGCGGCCGCCAGCACGGCGATAGGCAGTCGCGGGCTCATCTCGTCCTCGCCGGTCAGGTGCCGCAACAGGAGAGCCTCGACGTAACGTCCGTCCGACCACAGGTCATCGACGAGCCAGCGCGCCCACCGCTCGAGCGCTGGACTCTCGGTCGCCGATCTGCCTTGCAGCAAGCACGTCGACGCCGCGACCCTCAGCAGATCCAGGTCCGCGTCCTCGGCCAAGTGGTCCAGGACTGTCCACGGTTCCGCCGCCGTCGCCAGGTGTTCGGCCACGGCGACCGCTGGCTCGATCTCAGCGGCCACGTCGTTCAAGATCCGCTGCACCGTGAGGTAGACGCCGTCGGACTCTGCCGATGCGGCCACCGCCGGCGCCGGTCGGGTGCCCGTCAAACCCACCTCGCGCGCGACCTCGTCCGCGAACGACGGGCTCGTGACCTGGGCGCTCACCTCGGACTGGCGCCGGTAGGCCGCACCGGAGTGGAAGAAGCCCTCGAACGATAGGAAGTTGAAGCTGCCGATGACGACCATGTCGTCGCTGACGAGCACCTTGGCGTGCTGGTCGACGCGCTCGACGGTGAACCGGCCGGGGAACTCCGTCATCAACGCGGCCAGAGCGGACTCCGCGCGGGTGGGCGGTGCCGCGGCCGGTCCCGCGGCCGAAAAGGAAATGGGACTGTCGTTCTTGTGCGGGCGCTTGTACCTGATCGCCACTTCGACACGGCGTTCCAGCGCCTTGCGCAGCTCGGCGACGAAGCGGTCGTCTACGACCTGGCTGCTGAGCTGGTCCGATGTGATGGCGAGGCGGAAGTCGGCCTGCCGGATGGCTCGCTTGAGCAGCTCGCGGTGGGTGCCGTCGACGACGATCAGCGCGTCGGCGTTGGTGCGGCCGGCGAGCCTGGCGCCGACCCGGTTCGCGTGCTCCACCCATGCCTTGCTCCACGTCTTGGCGGCGATCTCCGCGGCCTCGCCCTCGCTGTCGTCGGGTCGGCTCGGGGTGGGGTGGCGGGCGGCAGCGGCAGGCTGCTGTCGGTTCGGTTGCCGAGCGTCACGTCCACGGTGAGGAGTGCCCCTTCGCAACGCGAAGTCCTCTTCGGTTACCAGCATCTGGTTGCTCGTCTGATAATCAGGCACGATCGAACGAGCCCACTTCAGGAGTTCCTGCACCGGGTGGCATGGTCCTTCCTCAGTGCCTGTCAACAGGACTCCGGCCTCTTGCGAGGGATTCTGGTTGTTGAGCATGTTCCAGCTGGTGATCAGCGCACGCTCGTCATCAACGATCACGACTTTCGCGTGCGTGCGCGATGATCCCGAGATTGGGTCGTCCTGGCGCTTCCGGTCGCTGCCGGGCACGTGGAGCTTTCCCGCGAACCTGCCCTTGGTGTTGCGCAGGGTCATGTCGTAGAGCAGACCCTCGACCCGTCCGTCCACCGTCTGGTCGTGGCTGATGCCCCACAACAGGTAGATGTCGACACCGCCCTCGAGTGCCACGCGCAGCGCGGGAGCGACAGCTGCCAGCGCGGAGTAGCTCATCCAGGGGGCGGTGATCACGAGCTGGGTCCGCGCGCTGGTGATGGCGGTCCGCAGCGCCTCGGTGTGGTCGCCGCCGACGACGGCGGTCGCGTTCACCTCGCGGTTGGTGAGCTCGGCGAACTGTGCGTCCAGCTTTCGGGCGTGGTCGGCCAGCGTGAGATGCCAGTTGCGGCGTTGCCCGGCGGGGATCGTCGCTGCGGCCACGGCTTGCCCGCGCAGGCGTTCCACCCCGTCGGCGAGGCTCGGTGCCTCCACCAGGCCTGGCGGGGCCTGTCCCTTCAGGGCGCGGACGAAGTCGTCGTTGGGCCGTGTAGAGATCAGGCGGCTCAGCTGCTCGTTGGCAGTGGCGCGCTGCACATCCGAGAACTTGCTGTCCACCACGGTGACGGTGAGGGCGTCGTCGAGCGGATCGACCGTGGGACGTACCTCGACCTCCAGCCATTGCCGTCCGACCGAGGTGAGCTCGTTGCCGGACAGATGTGCGCTGAGCACCCGGACGTCGCGGGCGAACCCCAACCGGTCGCCGGGATCGGAGCCGGCCGCGTCCGCATCGCGCTTGGCCGCGTTGGCCAGGTCCTGCTCGAGCGCGATCAGCAGGTCGGTGTTCCTCAACTCGGCCCAACGCGCCGGCCTGTTCTCGACCGGGACGGCGAACCGGCGCTGGCCGGGGGTGTCGCGGCCGAGGAGCGGGCGGATCTCGTTGGTCAGCTTGTCCACCATGAGGTTCCGGGTGGTGTCGACGACTTCCGCGCTTTTCAGCTTGTCCAGCGTGTTGGTGGTGATCGCGCGGGCGACGTCGTCGGAGACGCGCACGCCGGCCTTGGTGCGGACCACGAGGAGGTACTTTGCCTTCCACAGGTCCTGGGCGATGTCCACGAGCATGCGCTGTGGCAGGCCGAGCACCGCTGTAAGCTCGCCAAGGGTCCTGGCGCCGGCGTGCACTGCTTTGAGGACGATCTTCTCGATCGGGGTGAGGGTGTCAGCGAAACCCAGCTTCACGCGGACGGCGACGACGTCGCACGGGATGTAGATCGTGACTCTCTCGGGGCCGCTCATCGCGCACCAGCCGAGAACTCGGCCGCCGAGACGACCTTGCCGTAGATCCGCACCGCGGAGCAGACGTCTTGCCAGAGACCTCCCGCACCGCTGATGGACGAGAAATGGTCGAAGTTGCCGACGATCACGAGCTGGCGCCGCGCTCGGGAGAACAGGACGTTGACCAGTTCCCGCTGAGCGAGGTGGCCGAGCTGATGTAGCGTCCGCCCCGGTCGGAGGGTGTCCCGGACGAGCGAGACGATCACCATATCGGCTTCCTTGCCCTGGAAACCGTGGATCGTGTTGACGTGGTCGCGGATGAGGCTGTTGCCGCGCAACAGCTGCACCTGTTCCCGATACGGGCTGAGCACGGCGATCGGGTGGTCTCCGAACCCCGCCTCCTTTTTGCGGGGAAACGGGTGCAGCTGCTGGAGGAGGTTGTGGACGATCGCCACCTCGCCGGGATTCGACCAATGAGGTTCGTCCCTGCAGTCGGCGATCCCTTCCGTGTTGAGCCACACCAGCGATTTCCCGTCGAGCACGCGCGGGTGGTCGAAGCGGACCGGAGTCGGCTGGGAATCGGTGTTCGTCTTCAGTCCTCCGACGGGGAGTCCATCGGCCGGCGGCGGTTCTGGTTGCTGTTCGGCCGGGTAGAAGACACGGCTGACCACCTCGGCGATGGGTTCACGCATCCGGAACTGCATGCCCATGCGCAGTAGCGGAGGGGTTTGTCGGGAACGGCTCTTGGCCGCCTTCGTGAATAGCGAGCTGAAGAGATCGAAGGCCTCCAGGTACTGGTCTAGAGCAGCTTGGGTGATTTTTTGCTGGGTGTCGGCGAAGCACGCTCTGAGGAAACGTTCCACGTCGTGGCGGCGGTGCGCGGGCAGCTGGGACTGGTCGCCGACCAACGTCCACCGCCTGCCGCGAACGAGCGGGATCGCCAGCTCCGTCGGCCACGCCTTGGCGGCCTCTTCCACGACGACCCAGTCGAAGACCGTGTCGGCGGTGGGAGACAGCAGCTCGGGCGTGGAGGTTGCGCAGGTGGCGAACACGAGGTTGGCGCCCCGATGCACCCGGTCGGAGAGCTCCGGCAACATCGACTCGCCCGTTTCCCCGTCCGCGAGGTCCCGCCAGTCCAGGAGGACGTCGACGAGTTCGCTGGACATGGACATACCTCGATCGGTGAGCACACGGCTCACATGGCGGTGGACTCCGAGTGCGAGGCGCTCCGCGGATCTGTGCCGCGTCCACTCGAGCAAGCTGTCGGACACTCGGGTACCAGCAGAACGGCCACGTGCGGTGACGCGCAACGGCATGAGTCCCGAAGAGCTTTCGGCCTGGTCCACCGGCTGGCCTCGATCGTCGACAGCACCGATCTCGGAGAGGACCCGGTCAGCGAGGTTGTCGAGCGCGAAGTTCGACTGGGCCGACACGAGCAATCGAGCGGTCGGCGATCTGCGCAAGTACGCGGCGATCGCCGCGGCGGTCACAGTGGTCTTGCCGGTGCCAGGCGGACCCTGGAGGGCCATGAACGGCTCGCACACGAGGATCTCCTGCACGGCCTTAGGACCGTCACCAAGCAGACCGTCTCCAGCGGAAGCCCAGTGATGTGCGAGGGTGCGGATCGTGTTCGGACCACTGATCTGACTGCGGAGCTGTTTGAGGTCGTACAGCTGATACCGCGCCTCTCGCTGCCGTTCGAGTGCAACGCTCGCGCCCCGGTCGTCGCTCGGCCGGAGCCATCCGGTGTCTGGAAAGGCGGTTCTGCCGCCTGTATGCAGCACCACGCGGTCGGGTCCTTCTCTGCGCACGACGTCGGCGGTGCCGACACGTCGTCCGGGCCTGCCGTTCACGTCGGCGATGAGGTCAACGCTCGTGCCGCCGTCGTCGCTCTGGAGAGCTTGGAAGAAGGCGCCGAACTCCTCCCTCAGCTCAGGGGACGCCGCGTACTTGACGAACAGGGGCGACGAGACGATGCGCTTCTGGTCGACGTCCCGGTCGTAGCGGACCATGACCTCACTGGCTCTCTCATTGCGCGAGACGACCTGGAAGGGGTAGGTCCTGGCCTTGAGTTCGACATCCTGGTAGTCGATGAGCCAGTCGATCGCATCCTGGTAGGCGAGTTCGGCGGGCGTGCGTGCGACGCTGGGATGTAGCGACTCGGTCAACCGTAGCCACGACGGCTGACTGCGCAATCGCCGCTTGAGGACATCCTGGTCGATCATCGTGGACTCGAGCTTCACTGGTGGTACCGCGCGGGATTCCATCCAGTTCAGCTTCTTGACCTTCTCCTCCACCCACGGCAATGAGCGCTTCGCCACGTACTTGATCACCAGCGCGTTGTGGGTGACCTCGGTCGGATTTCCGAACTCGTCCTCGAACCGGTAGAAATCACAGAACCAGACGGCCATCTCGCCGCGGAGCACTACCTTGGCGGCGCGTTTGGCCTCGCGTTCCCCGCCGCCGACGAACGAGTCGGCGCCATGAGGGGAGAGTGCCATCCGGGCGTGGTGCAGGTCGTCCGCGATGAAGTCCGCGAGTTGTTCCGCCCCGGTCGGTGTCTGCGGGTGGTGAGTGATCCACTCCCATACGAGGATGGTCGAAGCCGACTGCTTGGGCATGAACAGGACGGTGTGCGGCCTGCGGTCGGCCTCGCCGTCCCACGCCGACATAATCCGGTCGTACGCAGTGGTCAGCATGATCACCACGTCCGCCGCGGCCGGGCGATCCTCGGGGTATTCCGCCAGCATCTCGATGAG
>CBIMJO010000664.1:0-5953 GCA_966244135.1 uncultured Actinocrispum sp.
TGGCTTCACCGCGCTGCACCTGGTTTTGCGGTATCCATCCCGGCTCGCGTCGGCGGTCGTGGCTGGTGCCGGTTATGGCGCGCAACCTGAACGTCAGGAGGCGTTCCGCGAGGAATGTCATGCCACGGCGGATGCTTTCGAGACCGAGGGAGCAGCTGAGGTGGCTAAGCGCTACTCGGTCGGCCCGGCCCGCGTTCAGTTCCAGAACAAGAACCCCCGAGGCTGGGCCGAGTTCGCCCAAGCGCTGGCCGAACACTCATCCCTGGGCTCAGCTTTCACCATGCGCGGGGTCCAAGCCTCCCGCCCCTCCCTCTACGCGCTGACGGACGAACTCAAGGCCATCACAACCCCAGTGCTGATCATGGTCGGCGACGAGGACGAAGGCTGCCTCGAGCCAGACCTCATGCTCAAACGCACAATCCCCACCGCGGGCCTGACCATCCTGCCCCAAACCGGGCACACCGCGAACCTGGAAGAACCCGCGCTCTTCAACGCGACCGTCGACAGCTTCCTGACCGCCGTCGACCGAAACGCCTGGCGCACAAGGGACCCCCGCTCACTGTCCACCTCGACCACCGGCATGAAGTAACGGGTCGCCGCAGTTTAGTCCTTTGAGGACAGTGAGGCTTGTCGATGAGGTGGGCCTCACGATGTGGGGCGCTCGATGGGCCAAGGAGCGGCGGTGGATCGGCTTGCCCGGTGGATATGTGCCGCGGGCAAGCGGGCGTTGTGTGAGCGGTGGGCTGGATGGGCACGGTCGGATCGGTAGGTGGCACACGTCTTGCCCATGGGACAAGACGAGTGTGGGCCGGTGGTGGGGACGAGGTCGGCGGTATGTGGGCCTGCGGGGCAAGACGGCCGCAGGGAAGGTGCGTGGACGGCTGGGGTGGGCCGGTGAGCGCGGCCTTGTGGAGAGGCGGGGCATGCAGGCGGCGCTCGCGGGGTGAGCGCATGACGCCTCACGCGCGGAATTGCGCGTGGCGGACGAGCGGATCTTGCCCATCGGGCAAGGCAGGTGGGCGGTGCTGGTCTGCGGGCGCACGGCGCCCCCAGTGTGGGATTGTGCACGGCGGACGCGCAGGGTTGTTGCCCGACGGGCAAGGTGGGTGGGTGGTGCCGGTGGGTAGGCGCGCGGCGCCCCAGCGCGGGATCGCGCATTGCGGAGGCGCAGGGTCTTGCCTATCGGGCAAGGAGGGTGGAGATGCAGGGCAGTGTCGGTGGGGTGCATGCATGACGGCCCACGCGCGGGATTGCGTGTTGGGGAGGCACAGGGTCTTGCCCATCGGGCAATGCGGTGGGGTATGCGGGAGCTTGCGGTGGGTTGACTGGTGTCAGAGTGAGGTGGGCATGCACAGAATTGCTGTGAAGGTGAGGGCGGATGGGGTGAGGGTGGGGTGGGCATGCGGGAGCTTGCTGTGGTCGTGGCGACTGGGTGAGAGTGAGGCTTGGCATGCAGAGGCTTTGCCGTGAAGTGATGCTGATGAGGATGGGCTTGTAGGGCTTGCCTGTGAGGCATGGTGGGGTGGGTCTGCGGGATGTTGCCTGTGGGGCAAGGGTGTGTGGGAGTAAGCGGGCGGTTGGTTGCGAATGGGCTGAGGGAATGGGTGAGTGGGGTTGGTTGAGGGGACTGGGAGGTTGAGAAGGTTCGGAGGTTGGGGAGGTTGGAGGGGCTGAAGAGCTGGGGATTGGGAGGGGTGAGAGGGGTAGAGAGGTGTGGGGGTTGGGTGAGTGGGGGTTAGTCGGTGTTGAAGTGGTGGACTATGCGTTCGCCGTAGCGGTTGAGGACTTTGGCGCGGAGGTCGGGGTCGTTGCGGGGGACGGGTTCGAGGAAGATCTCGTTGAGCTCGTGGAATTCGGCGCGTAGTTCGTTGTCGATGCGGACGCAGGCTCGTTCGAGGTCGGCGGCGCCGAGGTTGTCGTTGAAGTCGAGGCGGGCGCACAGCAGGACGCTGTCGGTGCCGGTGGTCATGGTGAGGAGGTCCACGACGGCTTCGACCTCGGGGGCTTGGCGCAGGCGTTGGCCGATGGCGCGGACCAGGACGGGGTCCGCCTGGCGGCCGATCAGCAGGCCCCTGTTCGTGGCGCCGAGGGTGTAGGCGACCCCGCACAGCAGCAGGCCGATCAGGACGGACGCGATGCCGTCGTACAGCGACGACCCGGTCAGCTGGTGCAGCAGGATGCCGAAGAACGCGATCAGCAGACCGATCAGGGCCGCGGTGTCCTCGAACAACACGGTCTTCGATGTGGGATCGTCGCTCTGCCGCAGGAATGCCAGGATCCCGCGGTTGTCCGCCTTGGCCTCGGCGCGGGTCTGCCGGACCGCCTGCGTCCACGACACCGACTCCAGCGCGAACGCCAGCCCCAGCACGACGTAGGCGACGACCGGGTTCTCCTGCTCGGCCGGCTCACCGAAGATCGCCGAGAACCCCTCGTAGAACGAGAACACCGCGCCCGAGGTGAAGATCGACACCGCGGCCAGCAACGACCAGAAGTACCGCTCCTTGCCATATCCGAAGGGGTGCGCGCGGTCGGCGGGGCGGTCGGACCGGCGCAACGCGGTCAGCAGGAACAGTTCGGTGAACGTGTCCGCCGCCGAGTGCGCCGCCTCCGACAGCATCGCGGCCGAGCCGGTGATCAGCCCGGCGATCAGCTTCATCACGCCGATCGCCAGGTTGACCAGGAGGGCGAGGACGACCGTGAGGGTGCTCTCGCCGCCCCCGTTCTGCTTCTCCTCCGCCATCGCTACAGGTCCGCCAGTGCCGAGCCGATCGCCCGGTGGAACGTCGGGTACGTCAGGATCATCGTCTTCAACGTCGCCGTCGGCACCTCACCGTGCACCGCGACCAGCAGCCCGCTGAGGATCTCCCCGCCGGCCGGGCCCGCCACGGTCGCGCCGACCAGGACACCGCGGTCGGCATCCTCGACAACCTTGATGAACCCGTCGTTGCCCGGCCCGTGCACGAACCCACGCGAGGACGCCGAAAGCAGGGTGAACCCGGTCCGCACGTTGAGCCCATTGGCGCGCGCCGCGGCCTCGGTGAGGCCGACCCCGCCGATCTCCGGGTCGGTGAACGTGGCGTGCGGAACCGCGTGGTACCGCGCGGGCGGCCCGTCCTCACCGAGGATGTCCCGGCCGGCGATCTCCGACTGGTACATGGACATGTGCGTGAACGCGCCCTTGCCGGTGATGTCGCCGATCACCCACACGCCGTCGGTCGCGCGCATCCGCTCGTCGACCTCGATCACCCGGCCGTCGTCCGGCAGCCCGACCGCCTTCACACCCAGCGCCGCGAAGTCGCTCTTGCGCCCGGTCGCGACCAGGACCTGGGCCGCGGTCAGCGTCTCCTCGCCGAGCTGCACGTGGAAGTGCGTGCCGTCGTGGCTGGCGCTCGTGATCCGCGCCCCGGTGATGACCCGCAGGCCCTCCCGGGTGAGCACGTCCTTGAGCAGCTCGCCCGCCTCCGGCTCGTCGTTCGGCAGCAGCCGCTCATTGCGCTGCACCACCGTGACCTGCGCGCCGAACCGGGCGAAGATCTGCGCGAACTCGCAGCCGACCGGCCCGCCGCCGAGCACGATCAGCGACTCCGGCACCGAGGTCGCCGCCACCGCTTCCCGGTTGGTCCACAGTGGAGTGTCGGCCAGGCCGTCGACCGGCGGCACCGCCGGGTCCGAGCCGGGGTTGAGCACGATGCCGCGCCGGGTGCGGAACACCTTGTCACCGTCCTTAGTGGACACGGTGACCTCGTTCCGCCCGGTGATCCGGCCCCAGCCGCGCTCGACCCGCGCACCCGCGGCGACCAGCCGGTCGACCGCGGCCTGGTCGTTCCAGTTCGCGGTGATCTCGTCGCGGACCCGCTTGGCCACGATCGACCACTCCGGGTGCACCTGGACCGTGCCGGCGAGCTGGTTCGCCCGGCGCGCCTCGGCCAGCGAGTCGGCGGCGCGGACCATCGCCTTCGTCGGGATGCACGCGTAGTAGGGGCACTCGCCGCCGACCAGGCGCGCGTCCACCCCCACCACCGACAGGCCACCGCGGGCCAGCTGACCGGTCAGCGCCTCCCCGCCCGGGCCCAACCCGATGACGACGACATCCACGTCCTCCGCTGGCATCAGCCACACCTCCAAGTCATTGGCCACACCTCATCACGAACGAGGCCCGGCCGCACCATCGAGCAGGTTAATGACTGCCGCCCATCCTGCGGTCGGCTCATCATCGCCACGATGGTCACTGCCCGCCTCTGCCCACCCCCGTGGCGTGGAGCCGTACCGGGTGTCGACGATGTGCTGGTCCGCACCCCGCGCGAGCAGCAACTCGACCATCTCCGGCTGCCCCGAGTAGCACGCCACGTGCAGCGCGGTCGCTCCATCCGACGGCCGCACGGAATTGACCGGGAACCCCATATCGAGCATCAGCTCGATCGGCCCGACCGGTTCGTACTCGGCCGCGAACACGATCGTCGCGTGGTCCTGCGGCTCCACTGGCACTCGTAACCGTTCGGCGGCCGCGCGGTCGGCCCGCATACAGGCACCGATGAACCGGTCGGCGTCCGTCGAGTCGTCCGCCGCGCCATGCCTGAGCAGCACGTCGACCAGATCCGTGCGACCGAGCCGGACCGCCAGCCGGATCGCCGTGAACGGGTGGCAGTCCTGGAAATCGGGGTCGGCGCCTGCGGAGAGCAACGTTTCGAGCGTGGCGGGCGTGCATTGCCGTCGAATCGCGTGCTGCAGCACCGCTCCAGCCATGGCCTCGCCCGGAGTGCCGCCCGCCTCCAAGAGCAACCGCAGGCCCTCGGCGTCACCCGTGTCGAGCATCGAGCCGACCGCGTTGCTGCCGTCGACCCGGGCCCCGTGTGCGAGCAGCAGCTTCAGGCAGCGATGGTCGGGCGCGTGGTACGCCGAGTGGTACAGCGACTCCCCGTCGTTCGGGTCGGCGCCGCGCTCCAGCAGCAGCTCGGTCATCGCCGGGTTGTTCGCGATGCCCGAGGCGCCGTACAGAGCCTCACCCGAGTTCGGATCCGCGCCGGAGTCCAGCAGGAACCGTGCCACGTCCAGCAGTCCGGGTGCTCGGGACGGGTCGATCCGGTGCCAGTGCGAGTGTGTGACGACTCGCAGCAGGTCGTCGAGCGTGGACGGATCGGCCTCCCGGACGTACTCGACATCGCCCAGAACCGCGGCGGTCTGGATGTCGAAGTGCGCCACGCCCGGGTCTTCGGCCAGCAGGCGCGCGGCTCGCCCGGTCCGGCCGGTCATGCTGGCCTCGATCAGGGCGGCGGCACGGGCGGCGCGGTCCATCAGGGCGGACTCGACGGCGGCCTTGAGCCTGGGCCAGCTGGCGAACCCGTGCTCGCGGGCGATCCGCAGCTGGGCGGCGGCCAGCGTGACGCCTTCGGCGCGGCGGAGCTCCTTGGCCTGACGGCGCAGCTGGTCCAGGTCGGGACGCGGGGGCAGTGACATGTCATCTCCTCGTGCTCGCCCACCTCGGTCCGCGTGGTGGAGGGCGTGCGAAGAAATGACACACCAGTGGTTGGCTCGGAGGTGGACTCAGTCCTGCCCGCGGACCCGGGCGCGCCCTCCGGGGCGCACGTCTTCGACAGTAGCACCAACGGGCGACAAGATCGCTCCGGCCAGTGGCATCACCGCGCAGACCAGCAGCGCCGTCCAGTAGTTCGCGCTCACGATGATCCAGCCGAAGAAGGGCGGCACGACCAGGGCGACCACGTTCTGACCGGTGTTGTGCAACCCCAGCGCGCGACCCGCCCAGAACGGGCCCGCCAGCTCGGCTGTCGCGGTGAATCCGAGCCCGTTGTCGGCCACCGACACGATCAACGCGGCCACCAGCGCGGCCACCGCGAGCCACGAGTCGATCAGGTCGCCGAACGCCCACAGCACCATCGCGACCGTGGCCAGCACGGCGATCTGCCGCATCGGCCGCAGCCTGCTGCCGACCCGGTCG
>CBIMJO010000665.1:0-5952 GCA_966244135.1 uncultured Actinocrispum sp.
CACGATCGGGTGTTCCTGGACGCGGTGTGCACGGACATCGTCGACCTCGACCCGGCCCGGGGCGGGGTGACCAGGTACGGCGGCGCCTACACGGACTACCTGGAGGCCAAGAAGGCCGACCGGGCCCGGTGGGAGCAGCAGTACCAGTCCGAACAGGACGAGCTGCGTGAGCTACGGGACGCGGTGGCCACCAAGGCCCGTTCGGTCGCGCACAACCGTCCGGCCCGCGACAGCGACGGCTTCATCTACGCCTTCAAGGGCTCCCGGGTGCAGAAGTCGATCTCCCGCCGGGTGCGCAACGCACAGCACCGGCTGGACGAGCTGACCCGTACGCAGGTCCGCAAACCCCCACAGCCATTGCGGTTCGCGGCCACGCTGACCGCGGACGTCCCGGACAAGCTCGCCCTGTCGGTGCGGGACCTGCGGGTGGACGGCCGGCTGTGCGTCGACCGCCTGGACGTGGACACGTCTGCGCGGCTGATGATCACCGGGCTGAACGGGGCCGGGAAGTCGACCCTGCTCAACGTCCTCGCCGGACGGCTGGCCCCGGACCACGGCGAGGTGCGCAGGGCCAGTGGTGTCCGAGTCGGACTGTTGGAACAGGACGTCGTGTTCGAGCACCCGGAATTCTCGCCACGTCAGCTCTACACCGGCCCGGATGTCGGTCTGGTCGCCCCTAAGGACATGGACCGTCCGGTGGGTCTCTTGTCCGTCGGGCAACGCCGGAGGCTGGCGCTGGCGATGGTGATCGCCGACCCGCCGGACGTGCTGCTGCTCGACGAACCGACCAACCACCTGTCGCTCAGCCTGGTCGAGGAGCTGGAGGAGGCACTGCGCTCGGCGCCGGGCGCGATTGTGGTCGCTTCGCACGACCGGTGGCTGCGCCGCAGCTGGACCGGTTCCGAGCTGGTCCTCCGTAACGGCAACGTCGCCTGATCGGACTAGTGAGTGCGACGAACCACCGGGCCGCATGGACGTCCTTGTCTGTGCGGACCGGCTTCCCCAAAGGGCGGGCGGATCGTCACCCAGAGGCACCACAGGGATCAACCTACGTAGTGCGGACACAGGATGTGCGTAATTACCACGAAGCGCAGGCGCCCGGCGAAGGCCACTATTGTCCGGGGCAAGGGGACCTCCTGGGGAGAGGGTCGAGGAGTTCAATGACGGGGACCGCTCACTACAAGCGCCTGGTGCTGGAGCTGTGCCGGGCGTTCAACGAGGGAAAGATCGCCAGGATCGACGACTACCTGACGCCGGACTTCGCCGACCTCGGGGTGTCGGCCGGGCCGGACTGGTTCAAGAGCTCGCTGCTGTCGCTGCGCCGTTCGTTCAGTGACGCCCGGTGGGAGGTGCTCGGACTCGTGGCGGAGGGAACCACGACGGTCGTGCGCCTGCGGTTCTCGGGTGTCCACATCGGCGAGTACCTGGGCGTGGCGCCGACGCGGTGCCCGGTCAGCGTCGAGCAGGTGCACATCTACGAGGGTCGCGACGGCCGGCTCGCCACGCACCTGTGCGTGCGCGACGACCTGGAGCTGCTCGCCCAGATCGGCGTGCACCCGGACACCACGTCGGTGGGCGACACCAAGCCGATGCGGAAGAAGAAGCTGCGGATGGTCGCCGCGGCGTCCTGACCGGCGCGGATCACGCGGGCCGCGAGTGCGGCCCGCGAGGCCACGTCCAGCGTCAGCCTGATGTTGGTGATGTGTGTTTCCACCGTGCGGGCGCTGCATGATCTCCCGGTTGGTCAGGCCCTCGGCCACCAGCCGGGCGACCTCGTCCTCCCGCGCGGTGAGTTCGGGCAACGTGCCGCGCGCCTCGGTGCTCCGGGGCGCGATCACGTTGTGCCCCAACGCCCGCAGCTTCCGGTAGACACCATCACGGCGCCCCAGGCCAGCCGAACGCCGAGTACTACTTGGCGGTCTCGGTCAGCTCGGCGATCGTGGCCTCGGGATGCCCGGCCGCGGCGAGTGCGGTTCCGAGCACCTCGCGGCTTTCCGCCTCCTGCAACGTGTGGTCGATGCCGCCGAACGCCTGCACGGCCGAGGATGCGTGCTCGACGGCCTGGTTCGCTTCGCCGGCAACGAGTTCGAGCCGCGCGTGACACAACGCTATGTGCCCGATGCGGTTCGGGAGGTTCTCGCCGCCGTTGCTGTCCTCGCCGCCCCTCCCCGCCAAGGTCATGCCGCGAAGCATCACAGCCCACCAAGATCCATAACAGCGTGCGCTCTGCCGACCGGGCCAGCACCGGCCAGGTGTAACGGCAGGCTTGACACCCGGTCGGCCGACACCCAAGGTATATAACTGACGGACCAGTCAACTTTCCTCGGGAGCTCCCATGGCACGACCTGTCCGCGACGGCATGGCGGTGACGGACGAGCAGCGGCAGTTCGTCACGCTCGCGTCGGACTTCGCGCTGCGGGAGATCCGGCCCGCCGCACGCGCGGTGGACGACGCGCAGACGGAGTCGCCGCTCGACGTGTGGCGCGCGGCGGCCAAGGTCGGGCTGACCGCGTTCATGCTGCCCGCCGAGCATGGCGGCGGCGGGGTGTCCGAGCTGGTCACGCAGGCCCGGATCCAGGAGGAGCTCTGCTACGGGGACATCGGGATCGGCAACTTCGTCACCTCGAACGGGTTCTACGCGGCGCCGATCCTGGAGCTGGGCACGCCCGAGCAGCGCGGCCGGTGGCTCGACCCGCTGTGCACGGACGACCCGCCGGTCACGGCGCTCGCGGTCACTGAGCCGGATGTCGGTTCGGACGCGGCTTCCTTGAAGACCACGGCGACGATTCGCGGCGACCACTATATCCTCAATGGACAGAAGGCGTGGATCTCGAACGCGCCCTACGCGCAGTCGTTCGTCATCTTCGCGACGGTCGCGCCCGGCACGCGCAGCAAGGGCGTCACCGCGTTCGTGGTGGACCGGGACACCGAAGGCCTGACGGTCGGCAAGCCGATCAAGAAGCTCGGCCAGCGGGCGATCGTCAACGCCGAAGTGTTCCTGGACAACGTCAAGGTGCCGGTGGAGAACCGCCTCGGGGAAGAGGGGCAGGGTTTCTACGGGCTGATGCGGACGTTTGATGCGTCCCGGATCCTGATCGGTTCGGCCACAACGGGTCTCGCGCGCGCGGCGTTGGATCTGGCGACGGAGTACGCGAAGCAGCGTGTCCAGTTCGGGGTGCCGATCATCGATCATCAGGCGGTCGCCTTCCGGCTGGCCGACATGGCGACCAAAGTGGACATCTCCCGGTTGATGACCATGCGTGCTGCCACTCTGTTCGACGCGGGGCAGGACGTCACCGCGGAGGCCGCGATGGCCAAGCTCGCCGGGTCGGAGAACGCCGTGTGGTGCACGTGGGCAGCCATCCAGACGCTCGGCGGCTGGGGCTACTCGCAGGAGTTCCTGGCCGAGAAGTGGTGGCGGGACGCCAAACTGGAGGAGATCGAGGAGGGCACCTCGGACATCCAGCGCCTGGTGATCTCCCGGCGGCTGGCCAGGGCATGAAGGTCTTCCGGGACCCGCGATCGGTCGCGGTCGTCGGCGCCAGCGACAACCCCGCGAAGTGGGGGCACTGGCTGGCCAAGGGTGCTCTGACAGGTATCGACAGACGAAATCTGTATTTTGTCAACGCGGATGCCACTTCTGTTCTCGGTCAACCGGTATATGCGTCGTTGAGTGCCCTGCCCGAGGTCCCGGAGCTGGTGGTGCTCACGGTTCCGGCGAGGTCGGCCGTTGAGGTCGCCGCCGAGGCTGCCGAGCTTGGTGTTCAAGGGCTGATCGGGATCACGGCTGGGGTTCGTTTTGATCGCGGTGAGATGCGGGTGCTCGGCCCCAACTGCCTCGGGTTGTATGACTCGGAGACGGCGTTGAGCCTGGCGTGGGGAACGTTCACGCCCGGCCCGCTCGGAATCGTCTCGCAGAGTGGGCAAGTGGGCCTGGAGATCGCTCAACTCGCTGCCGCGCAAGGCGTCGGTGTGTCGAGGTTTGTGTCTGTTGGTGATCAGGTTGACGTCACGCATGATGAGGTTCTGGACGACCTCATCACTCACGAATCCACACGTGTGGTCGTGTTGTATGCGGAGGGTTTTGGCGATGGACGGTCGCTTGTCCGGACCATCGCGCGGCTGAACGCGGCGGGCAAGCGGACGATCGTCCTTGCTGTCGGCCGAAGCGAGACCAGTCGCGAGGCGGCTCGATCGCACACCGGCGCCCTGACGTCCGCAATGGACATCGTCGACGCTGCTTGCCGTGCTGCTGGGGCTATCCGGGTGAGCACGCCGGCGGAGGCTGTCAATCTCGCGCAACTGTTACTCCATATGGAGTTGACAGGTGACAGAATCGCGATTCTGACGGACAGTGGTGGTCAGGGCGCGATCGCCGCGGACATCGCCACCGCGTACGGCCTTCGTCCCGCCGTGCCGATAGATCTTGCCGGCGCGGGGGAGCAGGACCTCGGAATCTACAGTCAGGTCGTCTCGCAGCTGCAGGAGTTCGACACGATCCTGATCACCGGTTACTTCGGCTGCTACGGCGACGAAACGCCTTCGTTGCTGGCGTGGGAGCTAGAAGTGATCGAAGCGCTGCAAGGCAACATCGTCGTGCACACCATGGCTTTCGGTGGCGCGGCGGTCGATGCCATGCGGCGCAAGGGCATCCCGGTGTACCGGGAGATCGAGTCCGCGCTTGCCGCGGTGAACGGCGGGCTGCGGCCGACGCGGACGCGAACCATCCCGATGGTCCCGGAGGTTCGGGGCCTGCCGGGTCCGGGCTATCTGGCTGCGCGCTCCTTCCTGTGCATGGAGGGAATTCCGTTTCCCCGGTGTGTCGAAGGCGTTGACGTGCAGGACCTTCGGGCGCCGTACGTGCTGAAGGCCGATTGGATCCCGCACAAGAGCGAGCATGGCGCGGTTGTGCTCGGGCTTTCGTCCCAGGAAGCGGTGTCCGAGGCGCATGCCGAACTGGTGAGACGACTGGGGCGCGGGCGGTATGTGGTCGAGGAGATGGATGCCCGGCCGGTCGCGGTGGAGATGATCGTTGGGGCGCGGCGGGATCCGGCTTTCGGGCCGGTCGTCATGGTCGGCGCTGGGGGCGTGCTCGCCGAGCTGCTCGAGGACACGACTGTCGAGCTTGCGCCGGTCTCGCCCGCGCTGGCGTTGGAGATGCTGTCCCGCTTGAAATGTCTGCCGCTGTTGAAGGGCTGGCGCGGGAAGTCCGCTGTGGACATTGATGGTCTCGCTGACCTGATCGTCCGGGTGTCCTGGGTCGTTGCGTCGCGGCCGGACATCCACGAGCTGGAACTGAACCCGGTAAGGGTCACCGCGGACGGGCCGCTGGCGGTCGACGCCCTGATCGCTGGAGCGCCGCGATGAGGCTCAGTGGTGGCGCCGTCCTGGTGGAATCCCTTGCGGCGCACGGCGTCGAGGTGGTGTTCGGCATTCCGGGCACGCACAACCTCGGGATCTACGCGAGCCTGGGCATTCGGCATGTCTCACCGCGGCACGAGCAGGGCGCCGGGTTCGCGGCCGATGGATACGCCCGCGCGTCGGGCAAGCCAGGGGTGTGCCTGACCACAAGCGGTCCGGGTGTGCTCAACGCCGCGACCGCCGCCGCGCAGGCCTACTCGGACTCCGTGCCGATGGTGATCGTCTCGCCCGGGCCGCCGACCGATCATCCGGGGCACTGGACCGGGATGCTGCACGAGGTCCGGTCGCAGCAGGGCGCCATGGAGGCCGTCACCGCTGGCAGCCATCGCGTGCAGAGCGTCGGCGAGATCTCTTCCGCGGTGGCGCAAGCGTTTGCCGCCATGGCCGCGCGTCCTCGCCCCCGGCATATCGAAATCCCTTACGACCTGCTCGATTCCTCTGCCGACGTGCGGATTGCGGACCCCATCAGGATCGCCCGGCCGGTTGCCGACGTCACGATGGCCGCCGGTGTTCTTGCCGCTGCGTCGAGGC
>CBIMJO010000666.1:0-5943 GCA_966244135.1 uncultured Actinocrispum sp.
GATGACCGCGGCGATGATCACGGTGAGCCCGTGCCCGGGCGCGGGCGTGGCGATGACGCCCTTGGCGACGGTGACCGCGACCCCGGTCCCGGCCAGGGCACCGAGCAGGTTCATCGCCCCGGCGAGCACCAGGGCGCCGCGCAGCGAGAGGGCCTTGGTCGAGACCGCCGACGCGATGGCGTTGGCCGCGTCGTGGAAGCCGTTGGTGAAGTCGAACCCGAGCGCGAGAACGATCAGCAGGATGAGGGAGAGCTCCACGGGTCAGCTTTCCTTGACCGCGATCCCGTGCACGACGTCCGCGACGTGCTCGAACGCGTCCGCGGCGGACTCCAGCTGGTCGATGACCTCCTTGAGCTTCATCACCGTCAGCGTGTCCACCTCCCCGCTGAACAGCCACTTCAGCATCCGCCGGTAGACCTGGTCGGCCTCGTTCTCCAGCTCGTTGATCTCCACCCAGTAGCTGTGCAGGCCGCCGGGCTTGCTCAGCCTGGGCATCGCCTCGGCGGTCAGCGCCGCCGCCCGGCACAGCAGCTCGACCTGCTTGTGCACGCCTTCGGGCAGGTCACCGACCTCGTAGAGGGTGGCGAGGTCGACCGCCGCGTCGATGAAGTCGATCACGTCGTCCAGCCGCAGGGCCAGCCGGAAGATGTCCTCCCGGTCGAACGGGGTGATGAACGAGCGGTTCAGCTGCTCGGTGATGGCGTGGGTGGACTCGTCCCCGGCGTGTTCCACCTCGTGCATGCGCTTGGCCAGCTCGGGATGCCGCTCGGGCGGCGCGTTGACGAACTCACGCAGCACCTCCACGCAGGCGCTGATGTTGGCGCCGCACTCGGTGAACATCGTGAAGAACTTCGTGTCCCTGGGCTGTAGCCGCAGTCGCATGGCGGTTCCTTCCTGGCCGGGCATCCGATGTGGACGACGCGGACCGTACCTGCAGGCCACCGGGGCTCTGACAGCAGGCATGGTCCAGACCTTGTCGTTCGGACAAACTCGGACGAAAGGGTTGGTGAACTCTTGGGGTGCCCAGGTCAGGCGGGGAGGGTGAACACGTGCAGGAAGGTGTCCAGCAGCTTGCGGCGGCCCTTGAGGTCGACCAGGCCGCACTTCGCCGCCTGGATGACGGCGCGGTAGGACGGCAGTTCGTCCTCGGCCAGCTTGACGGTGATGACCAGGTCGGGCTCGGCCGCGGGGCCGACGCCCGCGTCCAGCTTGCCGTCGGTGACCACGGCGTGCAGCACGGTGTCGCGGACGTGGATCTCCCAGGACGCGGTCAGGCCGGCCGCCTCGTCGGTGCGGAAGATGGCGCGCAGGTTCAGGATCAGCGCTTCGGGCGTGACGATCTCGCCGGGCCGCGGCTCGCCGAGCTGAGTGGCGCCCCAGCGGCCGAGGGCGAGGATGGCCGGTTCCAGCTCGCGGCCGACGGCGGTCAGGGCGTAGACCACGCCGCGCTGCGGGGCCGGCGCGACCTGGCGTTCGACGATGCCGGCCTGCTCCAGCTCCTTGAGCCGGGTGGACAGCACGTTCGTCGGGATCCCGGGCAGGCCTTCGAGCAGGTCGGTGTAGCGGCGCGGCCGGACCGTGAGGTCACGCACGATCAGCAGCGCCCACCGCTCGCCCACCAGCTCCAGGGCGCGAGCCAGACCGCAGTACTGGCCGAAGTCACGTCGCTTCACGCATCAAACATAGCAAACTTCTTTGAACGACGTTAGCTTGTAAAGATGCAGTAGAGTGGTTGCGGTTGAAGTCGCCACCGAGCCGAGCGCGGTGGAGATTCGAATGTCCTCATCGGACGCGAGCAGGACTGTGCTCATCACCGGGGCGACTGGGAGCGCCGATGACCGTCGGCGAGTTCGCCCGTCTGCACGCAGGCCTGCCCAACGCGGTGTAGTCCACAAGAGACCGACCACGAGTCCAGCACTGGAAGGAAAGACGATGACAACCCTCGAGGCAGACGAGCACGAGGTGCTGGTCCACGACCCGACCGCCAAGGTGCACTCGGCACTGTCCGCGCCCGTCACCGCTCTGTACCCGGCTCTCGCACAGTAACCACCGGGGTCCTGAAAGGATTCAACCGCCTGCTCGGCGCGGAGCCAGGGGGAAATCGTGGTGCTGCAACACACTCAGTGCGGCCTCACGCCGATCCGGCAGCAACACGACGTGCTGGCCCCGTACTTCGAGACCGATCCCGCGGGTGTGTCGGTGGATGATCCACGCGTCGCCGTCGCCCATGACGTCGCCTTGCTGCGTGCCGAACCGCGGCTGCCCGGCATCCGGGTGTCCGGCCTGGTCTACGACGTCACTACCGGACTGGCCGAAACCGTTCCGGGGCCCTGACAGGTAAGCTGCGCAGCTATGCGGGAGGCTTTCCACGGGGATCTGGCCCGGTTGGGCGAACAGCTGTCGGCGATGTGCGCGCGCAGCGCGGTGGCGATGCGGCAGGCCACGACGGCTCTGCTGAGTGCCGATCTGCCGTTGGCCGAGCAGGTGCTCAGCGCCGATGCCGAGCTGGATCTGCTGCGCAGCCAGTGTGAGGAGCAGGCGCACAGCCTGCTGGCGTTGCAGGCCCCGGTGGCCGGTGACCTGCGGCTGGTGCTGTCGGCCGTGTACTGCGCGGACAAGATCGAACGGATGGGCGACCTCGCCGCGCACATCGCGGACAGCGCCCGGTTCACCCATCCCGCGCACGCCGTTCCGGACGAGCTGACCGGCAAGTTCGCCGAGCTGGGCCGGATCACCGCGGGCATGGCCGACCGGATCGGCGAGCTGATCTCCGCACCGGCCGAGGGCAGCTTCGCCGAGCTGGAGGAGACCGACCACGCCGTGGATGCCTTGCACGCCGAGGTGTTCGAGACCATCACCGGGCCCGGATGGACGCACGGCGCCGCTTCCGCGTCCAGCCTGGCGCTGGTGGCCCGGTTCTATGAGCGGTTCGGTGACCAGTCGGTGTCCGTCGCGCGGCGCCTGGAGTTCGCCGCCACCGGCGACCTGCCCAGCTAGCCCGGCGCCCCGCGGTCCGGCTGAGCCGGGCGTCGAAGACGAGTCACGGCGGACATCAGCTACGAGACCGCGCCGCCACGCTGTTCCACATTGGACGCTCAGCGCTCGCCGTCGAGCGGACATGACCTCGGCCCGGGGGCGGGCGGTGACCGCGAAATCCCTGTCCGTGCAATGGACTCCGGTCGTGCTGACCACTGCTCGGGATGTGTCGCCTGTGCCAGCCGCCAGAGCCCTGGCCGACCTCTGGTCGGCCAGGGCCCTTCTTTCGGTTCAGCCAACGGGGCCGGTGGCGAGTTTGACGGTGCTGGTGTGCTGCTGTCCGGTCTGGTCCAGCCACGTCACCTTGACGCTGTCGCCGGGGTGGTGCTGATCCATCGCGTGGGTGAGAGCGGTGGTCGAGGTGGTCGGCTGGCCGTCGAGGGCCGTGATGACCGACCCGGCCGCGAGCCCGGCCTGAGCGGCCGGCCCGCCGGAGACGACCTGCTGGATGCCCACGCCGCCGGTGGTGTCGGTGATGCTGACGCCCATGATCGCCGACTCTCCGATGTGGACGGTCGAGGACGCGGTCTTCGACTCGATCTGCTTGGCGATGGTCAGCGCCTGGTTGATCGGGATCGCGTACCCCTCGGCGCCGCCGACCTGACCGCCGCGCCTGCCCAGCCGGTACCCGGCCGAGGCCGCGGTGTCGACGCCGACGACCTGGCCGCTGCTGTTGGCCAGCGCGCCGCCGGAGTCACCGGCCTGGATGTTCGCGTTGACCTGGATCAGGCCGGTGAGAACCTCCGAGCTGGACCCCGTCTCGTCGGTCGCGGTGATCGACTGGTCCAGCGCGGTCACCGTGCCCGGTGCGACGTCAGGCGCGCCGCCTCGCCCGCCGGCGTTGCCGATCCCGAGGATCTGGTCGCCGACCTGCACGGACGACGAGTCGCCGAGGGGTGCCGTGGTCAGCCCGGAGGCGTTCTTCAGCTGGATCACGGCGATGTCGTGGCTGCGGTCATAACCCACCACGGACGCCTCGTAGGACTGCCCGTTCTCGATGTCCGTCACCGAGATCTGGGTCGCGCCCTCCACAACGTGGTTGTTGGTAAGGATCTCGCCGTTGGCGGTGAGCACGATGCCCGTGCCCGCGGCCTGCCCACCCTGATATCCGAGCACGGTGTTGATGTCCACCAGGCCCGCCGCGACCTTCGACGCCGCCTCCGACGAGTCCAGAGGTTGCTGCTGAGGCTCTTGTTGCTGAGGCTGTTGCTGTCGCGGCTGCTGTTGCTGCGGGAAGCTGAACGACGTCTCCGGCGTCCCCGGAGTCTCCCGCCCAATCGCCCACCCCGCCACACCCACCCCAACGAGTACAGCGAGCGCAAACGTCACCAACAGCACGATCGGTCCGCGACGTCGGCGAGGTGGCGGTGGCGGCGGAGCCCACTGCTGGGGGTACTGCGGCGGCTGCCAGGAGCCGTACTGCCCTGCCTGCCGCGGATCGATCTGGCTCACGCCCGTCTCCTTTCCTACCTCACCAGTAAGCGCCTCCTCCCTGAGAGTTGCCGGTGCCGCGAGCCATGAATCCGCTGAGAGAAACCTGTCGTTCCTGACAGGCTCAGAAGGGGTAGTGGGCCTGCTGGGTGGCGAGGGTGACCCAGCGGGTGTTGGTGAAGGCCTCGAGGCCCCAGCGGCCGCCGAACCGGCCGTAGCCGGAGGCCTTGAAGCCGCCGAAGGGGGCCTGGGGTTCGTCGGCGACGGACTGGTCGTTGATGTGGACGATGCCGGTCTGCAGGCGGCGGGCGACGCGCAGGCCGTGGGTGCCGTTCTCGGTGATGATGCCGGCGGTGAGGCCGTTCTCGGTGTCGTTGGCCAGGTCCACGGCCTCGTCGTCGGTGGCGAACGAGTGGATCACGCAGACCGGGCCGAACGACTCGGTGTGGTGGAGGTCGGCATCCGGCGTGAGTCCAGTGAGGACGGTCGCCGGATGGACCGCGCCTTCGACCTCGCCGCCCGCAACAACTGTGGCGCCCTTGGCGACGGCGTCCTGCACCAGACCGGCTACGCGTTGCGCGGCCGCGGGGGAGACGAGCGGGCCGATCACGGTGGTGGGCTGGGCGGGGTCGCCACAGGGCAGGCCCGAGACCTTGGCCGCGAACCGGGCGGTGAACTCCTCCACCAGCGACTCGTGCACCAGGATCCGGTCACCGGACATGCAGATCTGGCCCGCGTTCATGAACACGCCGAACGTGGCGGCGTTGACGGCGTAGTCCACGTCGGCGTCGTCCAGCACGATGATCGCGTTCTTGCCGCCCAGCTCCAGCAACGCGGGCTTGAGATGCCGGGCCGCGTGCATGCCGATGATCCGGCCGACCCCGGTCGAGCCGGTGAAGTTCACCGCGCGCACCCGGGGATCGGCGATCAGCGCCTCGGCGATGTCGGCCGCGTCGGCGGGGTCGTTGGTGATCACGTTGAGCACGCCGTCCGGAAGTCCGGCCTCGTGCAGCACATCGGCGATGAACAGTCCACATGCGAGCGGGGCGTCCTCGGAAGGCTTGACCACCACGGTGTTCCCGCCCGCGAGGGCCGCCGCGACCGCCCGGACGCCCAGGATGATCGGCGCGTTCCACGGGGCGAACGCGGCCACGACACCCACGGGTTCCCGCACCGCCAGGCCGAGCACGCCTTCCTCCTGCGCGGAAAGGACTTCCCCGCGCGGGGCGGTGATCGCGGCGGCCGCCTCACGCAGCATCGCCGCCGCCAGGCCCACGTTGAAGTACGCCCACGGCCGGGTCCCGCCGACCTCGCCCGCCATCAGGTCCGCGGCCTGGGAACTGCGGTCCTCCAGCACATCCGCGGCCTTCAGGAAGATCGCGCGCCGCTGGAACGGGCTCATCGCCGCCCAGGAGGCGAAGGCGGCCTGGGCCGCGTCGACCGCGAGGGTGACGTCCTCGACCCCGGCCGCGGCCA
>CBIMJO010000667.1:0-5941 GCA_966244135.1 uncultured Actinocrispum sp.
GGCGGAGATCACGGTGGAGCCGACCTCGGCCAGGTTGTTCAACAGGTGGACGGCGCCGTTAACGTCGCCGGCGGCGACCACGCCGCCGGCTGTGGCCACCGAGGTCAGCGGCGCGGCCAGGGTGGCGCGTTTGCCAGTGGACAGGCATATCCGCCGGTCGCGAATACCCACTTTGGAGTGGCCGTCCGGCGACACGGCGACATGCTCGGCGTCGCACAGCGCGCCAGGCACGGTCAGCACGTCGCCCTTGTCGCTTGCCGAGATCTCGCTGACTTGGTGTGGTTTCGACGCGACGGTCCCGGTCGCGCCCGTGGTGTCCATGACGACCGGTTCGGCCGTGATCTGGCCGGTGATGAACCCGACGAGCTGGCGTCCGGCCGCGACCACAGACGAGTCCGGCACGGGCACGTCGAGTGCGTCCATCAGCGCGTTGCGAGTGAGGAACTCGGTGTGTCCCTGGGCGACGCGCTGGCTGGCCTGACTGAGGGCGCCGTAGACGTCCCACTTCAGCTGCAGCCCGATCGACGCCGTGGGCAGGACGACATTCTGCGCCTCGGCGGTCTTCTCCCTGATCATGTCCTTGGCCTTGAGGACCGACTGGCCGAGCACCAGCAGGATGGTCAGCACCGAGGCACCGAGCAGGGCCAGCGCCCGGCGGCGCCGGTGGCGTTTCCGGCTTTTCCTGAGATAGTCGCGGGCGTCCGGGGTGAGCGGAAGCCCGGTCTTGTCCTCGACCGAACGCAGCCGGCGCAACGCCTTCCCGGTGGCCAGGGACCGGGTGGAGTGTCCCGCCCGCGCCCATGCCCCGGCCCGGCCCAGCAGTTCGGCGTGCACATGGTCCGCGGCGGTCAGTTCGCTGTACATCCGGATGATCCGCTTGCCGGTGAAGACCGGGTCCTGGTCCACCACGTCGAGGTGTTCAACGCGCTTGCCGAACTCTTCGGCGGCCAGGCGTTCCAGCCGGCACGCGTCGGAGGAGTACCAGTCCAGCGACTCGCAGATGACGACGAGCGGCGCTTCCCTGATGGAGTCGCGGACCTCCTCGAACCACGGCACGGACACCGGGATGTCCCGCCGGTCGACCCAGACCGGCACGTCGGCCCGTTCGAGGACATCGGCGATGATGTCCACTTTGGCCAGATCGACGCGTGAGTAGGACAGGAAGACCTTGCTCATCTAGCCAGCCTCGGCATCCGGGACGTGCTGACACAGCGAGATGCCCAAGGCTTGCTTGGACTCGTCGGTCAGGAACTCGATCTGGTTGGCGGTGTAGCAGCCCCACAGCCGGGCGCGGACGTGTGCGACGAGCTGTGTGGTCTCGTCACAGTGATCGCAGGACGCGGGCGCCCACCAGTTGCCCGCGTCAGTGCGGGCGAGCAGGCGGCCGGGCTGGTCGGCCCAACCGACCTGGGTGACCGGTGCGCCGTCGGGCGCTTGCCAGTTGACTACGGGCGTGACCCGGTCGGAGGTTAGGCTAAGCTGGGCGACTTCACCGTCGGCCGAACCGGCGACCACCGACCGACCGTCCGGGCTGATCAGGACCGAGGTCACCGGCCCATGTGTGGTCGGCACGTTCGCCTGTCGTCGCTGGCCTTGTACCGAGGTCGTGACGGTGATCCGGCCGCTCGCGTCGCCGGTGACCGTCAGGTCGCCCGCGGTCATGGATGTGCTGCCGCCCAACGATTTCCCGGCTGTCGGTGGCTGGACGGGACTGAGCTGGGCGGTCCGCCAGAGATCGACCATTGCGTAGTCCAGGCAGGCGACCACATCGCCGTCCGCCGCGGCCACAATGGTCTGGTTCACCCCGAACGTACGGCACACCGTGCCGAGTGTGAGCCCGCTGCGGGAGTCGAGGATCCGTAGGCCGAACTGGCCGCCTGCGAACGCGATCCGCCCGCCGGGCAGGATGGCCAGCGCTGACACCGCGTCGGGCACCGCCTGGCCAGTCCGGGTGAAGACGAGGTTGTCCGCGGCGAACAGGATCTGCCGGTCTGCGGCGGTCACCGCGGCCGACCGGCCATCCGGCCCCAGCGCTGCCGATTCGAACCGCCACTCGGGCAGGGCAGCGGTGGCGATCGTGGTACCTGCCACCGGATCGGTGATCGCCAGCTGTCCGCCGTCCCGGACCAGCGCCCGCACATCACCAGCCGTCGTACGGCGCAGGGCCAGCACATTGCGCTTGTCGGCTTCGCGAATCCGGCCATCAGCGGACACCACATAGATGGCGCTCTCTGTGGCCGCGACGGCCAGCCCGTGGGCGAGGTCGTAGGCCAGCGATGTCGGTTGGGCCGGCAGGCCGACCCGGGTGGAGTGCCAGGGTTGCACCTGGACGAAGTACAAGTCGCTGCGGACTGTCGCTACTGCCTTGGCCATGTCGGGTGAGGCGTCCAGGGTGGCGTAGTTGCCTTCGCGGAGGTTCCTTCGCCAGAACGCGGTGTCCGTCTGAGTGTCCCAGAGTGCGAGGTTGCCGCCCGCGTCGATGGTGAGCACGCGGTCGCCGTGCTCGCTGACCGCGGCGTCCAGGACGTTGGCGTCGGTGTCGACGTTGAGCGCTCCGATGGACCAGGGCTGCGGCAGTTGTGCGGTGATCACCTGACGGGCCACGGTCTCGTTGGCCACGTCGCCCTGCAGCAGGTCCGCGGCGTTGAGCATGGCCAGTCGATCGGGCCGTTCGCCGATGAACGTCGGATAGCTGCCTTGAAAGGCGAGGTTGTTGTTCTTCACCAGTGTCCGGACCGTGATCACGACGCTCACTGTCAGCGCTACGACGATGAGGGCGGCCAAGGCTCGGACGCCCCACTTGCGCAGTTGTTTGGTGCGGTCTTTGCGGCGCAGCCGGTAGGACTCGGCGACGAACTCGAGCACGTGCTGCGGTGGAGCGGCGAGCGGATCGTGCATCGCGTCCCGGAGGTGGTCGACGGCCAGCTGGGCGCGGCGCCGGTCGCCGATCAGCAGGTGCGGTGACCTGCCCTCGGCCAGCCACGCGTTGGCCTCGGCGGTGAGGCTGCGTGCCGTCTGGTACCGGGACAGATCCGAGCGCAGTGCGGAGAACACGCGGGAGCGTGAGTCGAGGATGTTCTCCGGATCCCACGGGACGTAGTTGATGTCCTGGACGACGGAGGGGACGTCGGCACCGGAAGGCATCGTGCCCAGGGCCACCGGCACGATGCGAGTGTCAGCATGTCGTTGCACCGCACGGCGCCACTCCGTGTCGGCCAGGGCTGGCGGGCTGAGCACGACCACAGTGGACGGTCCGCTGGCGTCGGTGGCGATGCGCATCCCCATGTTCGCCAGCCCGGTAGCGAGCGAGTCGTGGACCGTTCGGTCGGTCTGGCTGGCGACAATGTTGACAGCGGGGATCTCATCGTCGGTGCGATCGGACACGTCAGATCCGATCGTTCTTCGCGAGGTTCCAGTAGTGCCTGCCCAGTGGCGTCAATCGGCAGCTCAGCGAGTCGATTGCCGCGTAGTACATGTGCGGTGTGCCAACGGGTTCGACAAGTTTGGCGGACCGGCATTTCTGGAGTTGCTCGAAGACCGCCTCGTGCTCCGAGTCGCGCGGGGTCACATCCGGCTCGTAGCTGGGATCAAGCGGGAACTCCGCGTACGGCGTGGGAAACCAGTTGGGCAGCTGCTGCAAGCTGTCGAGGGGCACCACCGGGCGGCAGTGGCGGACGGTGTGCAGGCGATCGATGTTCGCCTTGAACGTCGGCCGCTGTTCCCACGCGCCGAAGGACTCCGACAGATAGGCGTAGAGACCAGCGATGGTCACCTGTCCCAGCACGTCCGCGGCACCACCTTCCAGCGCGCTCTCCACGTGGGTGGAGAACCGGCCGCGGCCGTCGAACTCCATGGAGACCTGGTCCGACCGGGCGGCGGTGAGCACGGACATCCCACTGCGGACCAGCGCGGAACCCGCGTCCAGGGCCGGAATCGTGCCGGCGCCGCCGGAGAAGCAGCAGTCCAGCATGACCACGACCTCGTTCACCGGCGAGTTTCTGGCCTGCTCGAGGATCTCGGTGAACCGCACACCGGGCGTGGTCCGGTCACCGTCCGATGTCACCAGGGCGACGTCGCCGTTCACCGGGGTGCCGTGACCGGCGAAGTACAACAGGGCGAAATCGGCGCCACCGGCGAGCAACTCGCTGATCTGCCGCAGAAACTGCGGCCGGGTCACGCGGTCGGTCAGCACCTTGCAATCCATGTTGCGTGAGCGGTCTTCATTGCGGGCGAGTAACGGATGGAGTGCATTTGCGTCGGCCGCACAACCGGACAAATCGGCAAAGTTGTGGTAGCGGTCCACGCCGACCAGCAGTGCCCTTTTCATGATCGCACTCCAGCTCTCATCCTCGGCTGATGCGTGAATCGACCTGGTTGAGACGGTGGTTACCGAACGTACTCACGGCCACCTGAACGGGCTAATTGGGTGTGTATGAAGTAACGGCGCCACAGAAATCTGCGATGCGGCGCACTTGCCCCCAGGTGATCCAAAGATGCCGCAGGTATGCCCCTGGTCAGCGGAGGGCCTGCCCGGTGCCCCTCGGTCGTGACTGCAAAGGATCTTGTGCTCCATCGACAAGGGCATATACGTTGCCTTGACTAGCGATGGCGTACAGCAGACTTTCTGGCGGGACTAGAGGCAGACGACATGACGATCTTCGGGGTCAGCGGCCACCAGCGGCTACCGGCTGCTGCGCGACTCCACGCCGAGCGAACCATCCGCGAGCTTCTGGAGGCATCCCCAAGGCCACTTGTGGGTCTGAGCAGTCTGGCCGAAGGGGCTGACCAACTCTTCGCTGAGATTCTGCTCAGCCTTGATGGCATACTCCATGCCGTTTTGCCCTCTCGGGGATATGCCGCCACGCTGTCAGCGGAGGGGAGGGGACACTTCCATCGGCTGCTATCCGCCGCACACACGGTCACTACCCTCGACCATCCGGAACCCAGCCAGGAGGCGTACTACGCGGCCGGGAAGTTCGTCACCGAGAACAGCGAGATCCTTGTCGCGGTATGGGATGGCCACCCAGCCCGAGGTTTCGGCGGCACTGCGGACGCTGTAGCCCACGCTCGGCGGATCGGCCGCGAAGTCGTCATTGCCTGGCCGGACGGCGTGGACAGGGCGTGATTGTACGTCGCCGAGTGCAACGATGACCTTTCCAGTGGTGCAGCTCCGCAATATCGAATTACGAGCCGTGTCCATTAGGGTCCGAAAAAGTCTATTACCGCTGTGGTCGTCGCGTCGAAGATTGAGAGCTCCGGCGGCTGAATGAGTTGACTGTAGGCGCGGTGCTGCAGAGCGAGCACTCGCCAGTACACCGGCCGGTCGGCCGGCGTGAAGCCGAAAAGCGGATTCACAAGCACTCCGAGGCTGCGCCGGTCATGGTCATTGTCGCTACTGAGTACGCGATCGAACTCCGCCTTGAACTCTTCCCGGGTGGCCAGGCGAGGCCGCCGGTCAAGGTCGTCGACGATGAGGAACCTGCGGAGCCGCTCGCGCAGTTGTTGAACAGTCAGGCCCTGCAGCCAGGTCGATGCCGGTTCTTCGTATCGCCTCCGGCGCCAGTTGTGTACCTCAGGATGGTACGGAATTGCCGGCTTGGCTCTGGCGAGTTCGTAGTGCAAACCAGGCGCCCGCCAGACAAGGTCGAGTAGCCGGCGGTCTCGCATAGCCAGCCCGGCTGGGTCGATCTCGCGGAACGCCAGCGGGGCAAGCAGGTCGTAGGCGATATCGCGGACAATCCCACCTGCGGTCGGCAGCCAGGAGAACGTGGCGGTATTGCTGAGCGTCAGAGCGGTCCAGGTGCTGGGCTCGGCCAGCTGTCTGATCGCCGCGAGGGCCTGTCTGGCCAGGTCGTCTGCGGTTGGAGCTGGTGGCCGACGTGCGACGAACTCTGTCAGGTCGCGAATGGTCGTTGCGTTTGGCATGCCCTCGCGTCCGTCG
>CBIMJO010000668.1:0-5935 GCA_966244135.1 uncultured Actinocrispum sp.
TCGAGGGGTTGCGGCTGCGGGAGGTGGCACAAGCGGTGGGTATCGACCACTCCACGTTGCACCACCACTTCCCCACCAAGGAGGACATCGTCGCGGCGGTGGTCGACTACGCGACAAGCCAGTTCTGGCAGGGCCGGGCCGCGGATGACTCGCTCGCCGCGCATCTCGGCATGCTCGCCGAGATGATCACCGCCCGGCCCGGGTTGTTCGTCGTGCTGCGGGAGCTGGACCTGCGGGCGATGCGGGATCCGAGGATCCGGGCCATCGTCGCCGAACGCGAGGACGGGTGGCGGCGGGCGCTGGCCGGCCGGGTGCGGCCGCACCTGGTGGAGCTGGTCATCGCCACGGTGAAGGGCGTGAGTCTCCGGCCGGACCTGGCGCCCGAGGTGTTCGCGCGGCTCGGTGAGGTGACCCGGTGAAGGTGCTGGTCATCGGCGGCGGGATCGGCGGGTTGTGCCTGGCGCAGGCGCTGGTGCGGGCCGGAGTGGACGTCGAGGTGTTCGAGCGGGACAGGACGCCGGACGCGCGGTTACAGGGCTACCGGCTGAACATCGAGCCGGTTGGCAGCGCGGCGCTCAGCAGATGCCTTCCGCCGCAACTGTTCGCGGAGCTCGTCGCGACCGCGGGCGATCCCGGGCCGGGGATGGGCGTGTACGACCAGAACCTCCGGTTGCTGATGCGGGAGAACAGCGGGCTGTCCGACGATCCGGCGGCGAGCACACACGCGGTGAGCCGCAGGACGCTGCGCGAGACGCTGCTCACCGGTCTGGATGTGCGGTTCGGCAAGGAGTTCGTCCGCTACGAGCAAGAGGACAAGGTGACCGCCGTGTTCGCCGACGGCACGACGGTCACCGGGGATCTGCTGGTCGGCGCGGATGGCGCGCGGTCACGGGTGCGCGCCCAGCGCCTGCCGGACCTGCGGATCGTGGACATGCCCGGGTTCGGGGTCGGCGGCAGGCTGCCGCTGGACGTGGACTGGTTGCCCGAAGTGCTGACATTGTCCAAGAACATGATCCTGCCGGACCGGGATTTCCTGTTCACCGCGGTGTTCCGGCGCCGCGAGCGGACCAGCGTGGACGAGCGCGACTATGTGATGTGGGCGTTCGTCGCACGCCATGACGTCATTTCCCCAGGGGCGGACCTGCGCGCGGCGGTGGGTGACCGCGCGAAGACCTGGCATCCCGCGCTGCGGCGGATGATCGCCGAGTCGGACGACGTGGAACGCTTCGACTTCACCGCCGCCGTGCGGCCAAGGCCCTGGCCCGCCACGAACGTGACGGTGCTGGGCGACGCCGCGCACTGCATGCCGCCGGTCGGCGGGCTGGGCGGGAACACCGCGCTCAGGGACGCCCAGCACCTCGCCCAGGCGATCATCGACGGCGGGGACATCGCCGGGTACGAGGCCCGGATGCGGGAGTACGGGTTCGCCGCGGTCCGCGAGGCCTCGCTCTACCTGAAGCTCGCCGTGTCCCGCAGCCGCCTGCTCCGGCACACCGCACGCGGGTTCTTCCGGCTCTGCGGAGCGGTTCCGCCGCTACGGCGAGCGGTCTTCGACGACGCCTAGGATCTCCACCACCGCGGCGGTGAGTTCCGCGGCGTAACGGCCGTCCGGGTCGAGGTCGGGGTCGTAGATGGTGAGGTGGAAGCCGACGCAGCCGGGCGCGGCGATCAGGGGTTTCACCAGGGAGATCAGCTCCGCGTACTGCAGGCCGCCGGGGTCGGGGGCGTCCACGGCGGGCAGCACCTCGATGTCGAGCACGTCGGCGTCGAGGTGCACCCAGAAGCCGTCCAGCGCGGAGAAGTGCGCGAGGGTCTGCTCGGCGATGTGCGCGGGGCCGGAGGTCTGGATCGCCGGGGAGGTCCAGCAGGCGATGCCCGCGTCGGCGAGGTTGACGACGTCCTCGTCATCCGAGCGGTTGCCGAGGACCACGATGTCACTGTCCTGAAAGTACGGTCCGAGACCGTCGATGTCGACGACCGATGCCTGCCCTCGCCCGGTGGCCAGCGCGAGGGTCTCCCCCGCCGCGGCACCGACCCGGCCGGCCTGCGCCAGCCGCAGGAAGTCCGCGCTACCGTCCAAATAGGCCAGTCCGTAGCGCCCGCGCCGCCGCAGGGACACGCCCGGGGCCAGCAGGATGCTGCAGTCGCCACCGAGCACGACCGGGAACTCCCCCGCGTCCAGCAGGGCGTCGATCCGCGAGGCCAGCTGCCGCGTGTAGGAGGCGACGCCCGCGCTGTTGTAGATCCCGTCGGAGGGTGTCCACGCCGAGATGTCATAGCGCGGCGGCACGACGTAACCGGCGTCGCGCGCGCCGAGCCGGGACAGCAGGCCCTGGTCGCGAATGGCCCCCGCGAGCTTGTAGCAACCGGGCACCACGCCTGGGCCAGGCATCCGCAGGCCGAGGTTGGAGGGCGCGTCCAGCACCGCGATCGAACTCATGACCCCGGATTATGGCGGGTTCCACCCGGAGATCACCCTTCCAGGGCATAGGCGTGGCCCGTCGGCACCAGGAGAGTGGGCAGGTGCGGGATCGGACTGACCCACCGGCGCTGGTGGGCCGCCACCAGCCCCTGGACGCCCTGGCCAAGGCCCTGCACCGGGCCGCAGACGGCCGGTTCCAACTCGCCGACCTGGTCGGCGAGCCCGGGATCGGCAAGACGAGCCTGCTCACCGAGACCGTCGCGCAAGCCCGTGACCAGGGCATGCTCGTGCTGGACGGGCGGGCGGCGGAGTTCGCCAAGGACGTCCCGCTCGGCCTGATCACCGACGCGCTGCGCCCGCACCTGAGGCCCAAGGTCGTCGCGCGGCTGCACCCCGCCGAGATCGGCCTGCTCGGCACGGTCTTCCCCACGCTGGCCACCGACCAGACCGCCGGGGCCCCGCGCTACCGGCTCTACCAGGCGATCAGCTCGCTGATCGAGGCGCTGGCCGACCCGGCCGGGTTGCTGCTCGCGCTGGACGACGTGCACTGGGCCGACGAGTCGTCCCTGGAGCTGCTCGACTACCTGGTCCGCCACCCGCCGCTGGGCCGGATGCTGGTCGTGCTCGCCTACCGGCCCGCGCAGGCCCCACCGAGGCTGACCACCGCGCTCGCCCAGGCCGCGCCCGGCGTGCGCCAGCAGATCCCGTTGGAACCGTTGTCGCCCATCGAGATCGAGGCATTCCTCGGGCCGGAGGTGAACCTGCCCCGGCGCCAATGGCTGGCGAAGGTCAGCGGCGGCAACCCGTTCCACCTGCAGGCCCTGGCTCGCCTGGACTCCGCGCCCGCGCTGCCCGGCGGCCTGCCGGACGACTTCCTCACCGACATTCCATTGGAGGTCCGCGCCGCGCTGCGGGTCGAGCTGAGCCGGTTGTCCGACGAGGTCTCGCTGGTGGCCCGCTCGGCGGCGGTGATCGGCGACGAGTTCGACCCGGTGATCGTGGCCGCGGCCGCGCAGATCTCCGAGGACGAGGCCCTCACCGCCCTCGACTCGCTCACCGCGCTGGACATCATGCGCGAGAGCCACGGCCGGTTCCGGTTCCGCCATCCGCTGGTGCGCCACGCGGCCTACGCGGCGGCCGCGCCCGGCTGGCGGCTCGCCGCGCACCATCGGATCGCCGACCTGCTCACCCGCCTGCACGCACCACCGACCCGCATCGCGCATCACGTGGCCCGCTCCGCGCGGTTCGGTGATCGCGACGCGGTGTCGTTGCTGGCCGCGGCGGCGTCGACGGTCGCCGTCCAGGCACCGGCGACGGCGGCGTACTGGCTGCAGTCTGCGTTGCGGTTGCTGCCCGCGGCGCCGGAGGACGAGGCGACGCGCGCGGATCTGTTGATCGACCTTGTCCTCGCGCAGAGCATGAGCGGCCAGTTGGAGGCCGGACGGGACACGGCGCTGGAGGCGCTGCGCCTGTTGCCGAACACCGATCACGCCCGGCGGGTCCGGGTCGCGCCCGCGCTGGCTGTGCTGGAACGGTTGCTGGGCAACAGCGGCGCGGCGCGGACGCTGCTGCTGAGCGAACTGCGTGGGATGCCGGACAGCCTGGCGTTCGAAGCCGTGCCGCTGCACTTGCGGCTGGTCGTGGAAGAGGTGTGGCACGGCCGGTTCGACGTGGCCCGGCACATGCTCACCGAGGTTTCCGAAGCCCACCAAGGCAAGAACCACGGCGTGGACGTGGCTGTCGCCGCGTTGCGCCCGATGCCGGACTTCGCCGCCGGTGATGTGTCCGCGGCGCTGGAGCACATCGGGGTCGCGGACCGGCTGCTGGCGACGGCGACCAACGACGACATGGCGCCGTGGATGGACGCCGTGAGCTGGCTGGGCTCGGCCGAACTGATGGTCGGCCAGATCAGCACCGCTCTGCACACCACCAGCCGCGCGGTGAAGGTCGCCCGCACGACCAGCCAGCACTTCCACGTCGCTCCCCTGCTCTGCACGCAAGCCCGGGCGCTGGGTCACCTCGGTGATCTCGCGAAGGGCATCGCGTGCGCCGAGGAGGCCGTGGAGATCTCGTTGCTGCTGCGGACCGACCAATGGACCGCGACGGCGCTGGCGATCCAATCGGTCCTGCTGGCCTGGACCGGCGATCACCAGACCGCGCTCCAACTGGCCACACGGGCCGAACAAGCCAAGGGCAAGACTCGAGGCTGGTACGCGACATTGGCGCAATGCGCGCGTGGCCTTGCGTTGGCCGCGAACGGCGACCGGCACGCCGAAGCCTCGGCCGCGATCGCCGCGGCCTGCGAGGGTCTGCAGTCGGTCGCGCCGGACTCCATCGTGCTGCTGTTGTGCTGCGACGTGATGGCCGAGCTGGAGACCCGGCAGCGCAACCACGACGCGGCGACGATGTGGGCCGAGCGGGCGGAACGGGCGGCGCGACCGGAGCTCGCGGGCGAGGGCGCACTGGCCCAATTGGTCCGGGCCCGCACCGTCGACGCCGGGGACAAGGCCGTCGACCTGGCCCGGGACGCGGCGGAAGTCCTTACCGAGACAGGGCTCCGGCTCGACGCGGCCCGGGCGTGGCTGTGCGCGGGGTCGGCGCTGGCGGACACGGGCGAACGGCGAGCGGCGTTGTCCGCGTTGAAGACCAGCGCCGAACTGTTCGAGACCTACGGCGCCCGCGGGCTGCTCGCACAGGCCAACCGGCTGCGGCGGCGGCTCGGCGTGCGCATCCCCGCTCCGCGCACGGCGCGCGGGCAGCTGCCCTTCGGGCTGTCCCCCCGGGAGATGGAGATCGCCCGATGCGTCATCCAGGGCCACACCAACCAGAAAATCGCCGAACTCTTGTTCGTGAGCATCCGGACGGTGGAGACTCACCTCTCGCACATCTTCCACAAGCTCGGCGTGACCTCTCGGGTGAGCGTCGGGCGGGTGCTGGGGCCGGAGCTGGAACGCGCGGACGACCCGTAGCGAATGTCAGTGTTTCCCACGATGTCCGGCGGGCACGGCTAGGCCATTCTTGGGGCCCATGCGACGCGACATCCCCCTGTACACCCTCGCCGGGGTGACGGACGCCGAGGTGTCCACCCGGCCGTTCACCACTGTGGACGGCCTCGGGTTGAGCCTGCTGCGCTTCCGCCGCGGCGAGGCGGGCGATGCCGTGCTCCTGGTGCCCGGGCTGACCCTGTCCAGCGACATGTTCATCATGCCGGAGCACTACAACCTGGTGAGCTTCCTGCTCGACAACGGCTTCGAGGTCTGGTCGCTGGACTCGCGGATGAGCAACCGGCACCCGTACGGGACCGGGCTCAACCGGTACACCTTGGACGATCTGGCGTTGTTCGACCACCCGGCGGCGGTGTCGCTGGTGCGCGACGCGATCGGCGACCGGCGGCTGCACGTGGTCTCGCACTGCCTGGGCGCGGTCTCGTTCCTGATGGCGTTGTTCGCCGGGACGGTCGACGGGATCACGAGCGTGGTCGTGGTGCCCGGCGGCGGGCTGATCGCCGGCCAG
>CBIMJO010000669.1:0-5933 GCA_966244135.1 uncultured Actinocrispum sp.
GATTCGATTTTGTTTGGGGGGCGGCGCAAATAAGCTCGTCGGCGGGCCGGGCCCGGGCCCAGCCCGCGGTTCCCTGCCCTGTGCGCCGCAGGGGCCCCAAACCCAATCGAATCAAGATCCGGGCGCTGACGCCCCTTTACCACCCTCGACACGCCCCTCGCCCGAAAGGGCAGGGTGTGTGTCCCGATGAGGCGGGCCGCAAGCCCTTGGTGGGCCGGGACATGGCTAGGACACTCGTAGGGTGATCACCGAGGTGGACGACGCGCTGTGCCGGCTGCTCGGCCGGCGGATGCCGGAGGGCACGGTGGTCCGGCTCGACCCGCCGAAGCCCACCTGGCAGACGGAACGGCCGTCGAACACCATCGACCTGTTCCTGTTCGGGCTGCACGACGACTCGAGTGTCCCGGCCCAGCGGGACTCCGTACGCCGCTGCGAGCTGTCCTACCTGGTCACCGCGCGCGCCGAGAAGATCCACGAGGAGCACCGGCTGCTCGACCGGGCGCTGCGCACCGCGATGTTCGCGGGCACGTTGCCGGCCGACTGCATGTCCGACTCCCTCGCCGCCACCACGAACGAGCCCATCTTCCTGCGGATCGCGAGCACCGGGCCGGGCGCGCTGTGGACCAGCCTGGGGATGCCCGCACGGGCCGCGTTCGTGATGAACGTCAGCGTGCCGATGGTGCCCGAGCAGCCGCCCGCCCGCACGCAGCCCCGGAGGGCATGGGAGACGCCCTAGCTGCTGACGCCGCGGCCGATCAGCACGATCGCGCCGATCGACGCCAGGGTCCCGCCGTTGCGGGAGAACCAGGCCGCCGCGTCGGGATGCGCCACCGGCTCCCGGTTGTGCGGGGCGACCGTGACGGCCAGCTGGTAGGACACCTCACCGCTGACCGAGATCCCGTCCTCGGAGAAGTCGATCACGCTGCCGCCGGTGAACACCATCGTCGAGGGCCCGAGGAACTTGGTCCCGTCCTGGGTGAACTTGTGCTTCGCGGTCGACGTCACGCTCGGCACCTCGGTCCCCAGGCCGCTGACGAACACGCCCTCACTGATCCGGTCCAGCACCGGATGGGCCTCGGCCATCGACGGTGAAGTGACCTGGACCTGCCCGTTCAACGTCAGCGCGAGATCCACCCCCACGTGCCCGATGTCGGCCGACGCTGCCGCGATCGGTGCATCGGGCAGCGTGAAGCGGAACGACATGACCACTCCTGGCAAAGCGGATAAGTGAGGCCTGATCACGTTATGGCCAACCGGTCCGCGCCAGGGTGACCAAAAGGGCAGCACATCGGGCGAGCCCCATGACCACGCGGCAGAGATCCATGCCGGTAGAAAAGCGGACACGGTCCCTGGAGGGAGGCGGGACCGCGCCCGCTGGGAGGGCTGGAAGTCACGGAACGTACGCGGTCTTGCCGACGACGAGCGAGTCGGTGGCGGGCACGTCGTCCGGGCCCGCGAAGTGCTCGCCGCCGCCCCGGTCGGCACCGGGACCGGTGCGGCTGGGACAGCCCGGTGGCCCGCTGGCCCTCCGAACGCGCGGGCCTCTGGCGGCGGTTTTCGCGGCCGTGGGCTTCTGCTGCTGGGTGACGCCGTCCATGACTTTGAGCACTTTGCTGTCATTCACGTTCACGACGACGGTCTGCCGGTTTGGCTCCGGCGACCTCGACGAAATACGCCGGAACCGCCGCCGTTGTCTTGGCGGCATTCTGTGCCGCGGCAGCCGGACCAGGCTGCCGCCCGGAACGACCTGGTCCCGGACACCACCCAGTCCGGTGAGGCCGCATAAACAGTAATTGACTTGACCACCGCGAATTGACGAGCTGTTGTCAGCCAGCAAAGAATCCATTCACCGCGCTGAGTACCAATTCATCTATTCGGCGGCCGGATATCCGAAAGATCCACCGCTTCTCACCTGACGGAAACATAGCCGTACCCAAAGGGCAACAGCGGCAGGCGAGCCTGGATGTATGGCCGACACATCAGAGACCTGGCGCCTGCGCGTCGAGCTGGACGATCACCCCGGCGTGCTCGCCCGGATCACCACGCGCCTGGCCGCCCGCGACTGCAACGTGCTGGCGTTGAGCATCCTGCCCGTCCCGGGCGGAGTGGTCGACGAGATCGTCATCCAGGCGGCGCCGGGCGTGCCGCCGGCCGACCTGGTCCGCGAGATCCGCGCGGAGGGCGGCCGGTGCCTGGGCATCACCCATGCGGATGTACGAGACCTGGTCGACCCGCCCACGGCGGCCGTCCGCGCGGCCACGATGGCGTTGGCGGACCCGTACGCGGTGCCGGAGGCGATCAGGGTGCTACTCGCGGCCGACTCGGTCGGCTACGAACAGGGCGAACCCGGCACGGTGGCCGATGGCGGGCACCGCGCGTTCCTGTCCCTGCGCGACGGTGTGACCGTGGCGGCCCGGCGGGGCTGGGCACCCTTCACCGACGTCGAGCTGGCCCGGGCGGCCGCGTTCACCGAACTGCTGAGCCGCAACGAGATCGACCTCGACCCGCCCACTGCTGTCGTCACTCCGACCGGCGCGGGTGTGGTGCTGCGCCGGGGTGACCACAACGACGTCGACGCGGTCGGGGACCTCCACGCCCGCTGCTCGGCGCGCAGCCTTTTCGCCCGCTATCACTCGGGAGTGCGAACTTTGCCGCGCCGGCTCCTGCACCGCCTGCTCACCCCGCCGCGCGGCCGGACGCTGCTGGCGGTGTCCGGGCGGGAGGTCGTCGGCATCGGCCAGCTGATCCGCACGGCCCGGCCGGAAGAGGCCGAAGTGTCCCTGCTGGTGGAAGATTCCTGGCAGCACAACGGAATCGGTACAGCCCTGTTGCGCAGGCTGGCCGCGACCGCGCGGGCGGAAGGCCACAGTGAACTCGTCGCGTGGTGCCTGCCCGGAGAGTCCGGTTTCGAGCGAACCGCTGTCCGGGCCGGGATTCCGGTGTCCGTGCGGCAGGAACAAGGCATGGTGCGGCTCGGATTGAGCGTGGCGGAAGGTGAGAGCGCTTCCCACGCCGTGCCGACACGGTAGGTCCACGCGGTGAGCCCGCGCGAGGATTCCGCTCTGCCCAGCTAGTCTGACGGTGCAGAGCCGAAACTTCGGTGGGAGGACACTGGTGGCCGGAAGACCGCTGTCCGGGGCACGCCCGACGCTCGAGGACGTCGCGGCGGTGGCCGGGGTGTCCCGGGCGACCGCGTCCCGGGTGCTCAACTCGTCGCCCCGGGTGAGCCCGGAGGCGCACGAGGCCGTGACGGCTGCCGCGCTGCAGCTGGGATACGAGCCCAACCAGGCCGCGCGCACGCTGGTCACCCGGCGGGCCGGGGCGATCGCGATGCTGGTGTCCGAGCCACAGGCCAAGGTGTTCGACGACCCGCACTTCGGCGGGCTGGTCCGGGCCGCGGCCGGCGAACTGGCGCGGATCGACACCCAGCTCGTGCTGATGCTGACGCATGGCGACGGCGCGCACCAACGGGCCGAACGGTTCCTGCGCGGCGGGCACGTCGACGGCGCGCTGCTGTTCACCCCGCACCGCGACGACCCGTTGCCGGCGACCGTCCGCAAGCTGCACCTGCCGGTGGTCCTCGGTGGCCGCCCGTGGGGTTCGCTGCGCGGTCTGTACACGGTGGACCATGACAACGAGGGCGGCGCGATCGTGGCCACCGAGCACCTGCTCGGCCTGGGCCGCAAGACGGTCGTCAGCGTGACCGGCCCGGACGACGAGCTGTCCGCCCGCGACCGGCTGGCCGGCTGGGCACGCGCGACCGGCGCCGACGAACGCGCGACCGCCCGGCTCACCGAGAGCGGCGGGTACACACGCGAAGGCGGTTACCACGCCACCAACAAGCTGCTGCACCGAGTGCCCAAATTGGACGCGATCTTCGCCGCGAACGACCTGATGGCCGTGGGTGCGCTGCAGGCGTTGCGCGAGGCGGGCCGGCGCGTGCCGGACGACGTGGCCGTGGTGGGCTTCGACGACAACCCGACGATCGCCCCGCACGCCGACCCGCCGCTCACCACCATCCGCCAGGACCTCGGCGACCAGGTGCGCAAGATGATCGCCAACCTGACCACGCTGATCGACGGCGGTTCGGTCCGCAAGCGCGAAGTCCTGCCGGTCCAGCTCGTTCGCCGCGAGTCGGCCTAAGGGGTTCCGTTGCCCGGCGGGATCCGGCTGGCGCGGAACGCGGGGATGGCGGCCGCGATCACCGCGCCGACAACGCCGGTGAACACGGCGAAGAGGTAGAACGCGCCGGTCAGCTCGCTCAGCACGGCCCCGCCCGCGATCCCGGCGAGCGCACCGAGCAGGCCCACGGTGGCGGCCTCGGACAGCACCCCGGCGAACACCTGGCCCCGGCTGGCGCCGAAACACCGCAGCAGCGCCAGATCCCGCCGCCGCTTGCCCACCAGCCGGGTGAAGGCCTGGAACAGCACGGCTTCCGCGAGCACGAACACGCCGAGCACGAGCCACCCGGTGAACCGCAAGGCGCACAACCAAAGCAGCACCGCGACCGCGCCGACGGACAGCGCCAGCCCGATGGAGGTCAACCGGGGTCCCGCGTGGATCGGGTTCACGCCAGCGCCTCCCGGACGGCCGCGAGGGTCGGCCGCTCGATGGACCGCGTGATCCTTCCGTTGTCCAGCACCAGAACCAGGTCCGCGCGCACGGCGACCTCGGGCTGGCTGCTGGCCAGCAGGATGGCCTGGTCGAGCTTGCGCACCCACATCCGCAGGAACCCCAGCAGCTCGGCCGCGTCGGCCGGGGAGAGCTCGCGGGTGGGCTCGTCGGCCAGCACGATGTCCGGGCGGTTGAGGAACGCCCGCGCGCACGCGACCCGTTGGCGTTCCAAGACAGTCAGCACCGCCGGGCGCAGCCGGAGCAGCGGCGTCAGCTCCAGCAGCGCGGTGACCCGGTCGTACCACGCCTGATCGGGCTTGCGCCCGGCGAGCTCCGGCGCGATCCGGATGTTCTGGCCCACGCTCAGGCTCGGCAGCAGGCTGCAGGTCGCGAAGATGTAGCCGATCCGGTCGCGGCGCACCTTGGTCAGCGCGGTGTCGCCGATCCCGGTGATCCGCTGCTGTCCGATGTGGATAGTCCCGCTGCCCGGCTTCGCCAGCCCGCCCAGGCAGCCCAGCAGGACGTCCTGGCCCGCGCCGGGCCGGCCGATCACCGCGGTCAGCCGCCCGGCCGGGATCTCCAGGTCGATCCCGGCCAGCGGGCCACAGGTCAGACCCGTGACCCGGGCGGCGAAGTCGACGGCAATCGGCATACGTCAACCGTAAGTCGTGAAACCCGCACAGCGCGTCGGCTTACGGGCCGGTTGGCCGTCAGACCTGAGAATGATTTCAGTCGAGCAGCCCCCGGTCGTACGCGATCGCGACCGCCTCGGCCCGCCGGCTCGCACCCAGCTTCGCCATGATCCGGGACAGGTGCACGCTCACGGTTTTCTCGCTGATGTACAGCTCCTCGCCGACCTGGCGGTTCGTCTGGCCGAGCGCCACCAGCCGCAGCACGGACTGTTCGCGCGGGGTGAACAGGTCGACCGTGTCGCGGGCCTGCTCGTCGGACAGCGAGATCCGGCCGCGCCGGGCCAGCTGCGTGATCGCCTCGCCGAGCGGTTTCGCGCCCAGCCGCTCGGCGACCTTGTACGCGGCCCGCAACTCGCGGACGGCGTCTTCCCGCCGGTCCGCACCGAGCATCGCCTCGGCGAGCCGCCACCGGGCCAGCGCCTGCTCGTAGACCGTCCCATAGCCGAACGCGGCCACGACCTTCGCCCACGCCTCGGGGTCGCTGGCGTTGTGCAGCCTGGTCAGCTCCGCCTCGGCGCGGGCCAGCCCGGCCCGCCCCTCCGGCCCGAGCGAACCGTTGCGCGGGGTGCCGACCTGGGCGGCGTCGCGGGCGTGCCCGACGAACCGTTCGCCTTCCGCAATCGCTTG
>CBIMJO010000670.1:0-5926 GCA_966244135.1 uncultured Actinocrispum sp.
CCCACGACGCCATCCTGCGTGACCACCGGCATGCCCTTGGCGACACCATCGCGCACCGGCGGGGTTCGGTGGCAACGGGGGCCGGACTCGTTGCCTCGCTGGGGACGTTGCCGGTGCGGGTGGTCGCCGAGGACCTGATGGCCGAACCGTCGTGGGACGTGTCCACCGGGACCATGCTCGCCGTGGCCCGGCGGGTGCGTTCCGCCTTGGTGGACGACGAGTTCGCGGGCGTCGTGGTGTCCCATGGGGTGGACAACCTGGGGGAGATGGCCTTCCTGACGGATCTCCTGGTGTCCGCCCGCGGTGGGATCGTGTTCACCGGGGCGTTCCAGGGCTGGGACGCCACCGGGAGCGATGGGCCGCGCAACCTCGCGGATTCCCTTGTGGCTGCTGGTGATCCCGCTCTTGCCCGGGCAGGGGCGTTGGTGTGCCTGGATGGGCGGCTGCATCCCGCCCGGACGTTCGCGCTGGGCGGGGCTCCGGTGCTCGACCTGGCCGAGCCGCCGGGGCGATGGCCGGAGTTCCGTGGCGAGCCGGAGACGGATGTCGCTCTGCTGCGGGTCTATACCGAGCTGCCCAGTGCGGTGATCGACACGCTGGTCGATCGTGGGGCGAGGGCCATCGTGCTGGAGGGGACCGGGCTGGGCAGCGTTCCTGTGGAACTCTTCGGGGCCATCGGCGGAGTGTCCAGTTGGGACATTCCCGTCGTGGTCGCCGGGCGTGGGCGCGGGGACGCGTTGGGGGCCGGGATGGTGCAGCAGATGGGCGCCATCTCCGCCCGGTGGCTGTCCGCCGGGCACGCCCGCATCGCCACCATGGTCGCTCTCGGCAACGGTGGCGGCGTGAAGGCCGTCGCCGAGTGGTTCGACCGGATCTAAGGGGTGCGGCGGGGCCAGGCGGCGCGGCGGAGGGCGGCGAGGAAGTCGTTGGTCTTGGGCTGGATGTCGGCCATGTAGTCGTCCAGGGACTTCGGCGGGGCCTCCTGGGTTGCCTCCGGCGGACGGCCCGGCATGATCCAGGGCAGGCCGGTCATCCGGGCGACCACCTCCCGCCACCAGGCCTGGATCTCCTGGGAGGCCTGGGTTTCCCGGGCCGAGGCGGACTTGATCTGCTTGTCCGCGTCCCGGATCTCGGCGGCCAGCTCGAGGGTGCGCCTGCGTTCCAGCTCGGTGATCTTCTGCGACGCCTGCCGCGGGATGTCCAGGATCTCCTTGTACTGCGCGACGGGGTCGTCGTACGGGTCGGTCACGTCAGGTCCTGGGTGTCGAAGGGGATCAGCACGTCCGGGGCGCTGTGCGTGGACTTGTCGAAGAAGATCGCCCGCCGCGGCCGCGGCGACCAGTCGATCACCTGGCCGGCCGCGAGCGTGTTCAGCTCGGCGCCCTGCACGTCGAGCGCGACCCACGCGCCGATGTCGTCGGTGCCGGAGAAGCCGAGCGTGTCCTTGAGCCGGCCCGTGCCCCGCCACCAGCCGAAGAGGTGCACGTGGTGGGCCGGGCCGTTCTTCAGCAACGCCCGCAGGTCCTCCAGCTTCGCCCGCATCAGCGGCGGTTCCTTGGTCTCCAGCCACTGGTGGGCGGCGTCGACGGCGAAGAAGAACACGAACCTGGTCCGCGCGGCGGTCGGCGGGGTCAGCTCCGCGATCGACTCGTCCAGCCGCAGATCGACCGAGTGCTCGCCCAACGCGGCCGCGAGCCGGGAAACGCGCGGGGCCAGCGCGGGAACCGGGCACCACAGGCTGAAGTCGCACGAACCGGGCGGGTGCAGGCGCGCCAGGGACAGCGCCGAACTCTCCATGATGGACAGTGCGTCCTCGGTCGCGGTCCCGATCACGGCCAGGTTCCGGCCGGGCACCGGGTCCAGCGGGATCGTGGCCGCCCGGCCGGACACGTCGATGACCTGGCCCAGCAACGGCCCGGTCGGCGTGACGAAGTCCGTCGAGCCGGCGAGCAACGGCTGGTGCGCGCCGTCGAAAAGCCGCGGCGGCAACGAGTCGCCGTGCGCCCACAGCCGGGACTGCAGCTTGTCGAACGTGCCCTTGGCCGAGGCATCCGGGATGTGCGCGACCTGGTTCCCGTGTGCCACACCGGAATCGTGGTTGATCACGGCGTGCCAGCGCGGCAGGCTGAACGCCGCGTTGTTCGTCTCAGTCAGCACTCGCTTGGCCTTGGGCATGGCGATGCGCAACGTGCACTGCTCGAACACCGCCGGCTTGCCCCAGAACGCCTCGATCCCGGCGATGTCCTGACTGGCGAGCACCAGGTGGATGCCCTGCGAGCGCCCGCGCCGCGCGACATCCTCCAGCAACACCGTGGCCTGCTGGGTGATCCGGTCGCGGCCGCTGAACAACGCCTGGAACTCGTCGATCACCGCGACGATCCGCGGCCAGTGCCCCTCCGGCTCGGCCTCGCGCAGCTCGGCGAGCTTGGTGACCTCCTGGCGCTTGGCCGCCTCGGCCCGGCGGGCCAGCTCCTGGGTCAGGAACCGCAGCAGCGCCAACCCGAACTCGCGGTCGGTGTTGACGTTCACGCCGACCAGCCGCGCCTGCGGCAGCCAGCTCGGGTCCTTGCGGCCCGGGGCCAGCCCGGCGAACGACACGCCCTCCTTGAAGTCCAAAAGGTACAGTTCCAGCTCGTCCGGCGAGTACCGCGCGGCCAGCCCGCCGAGCATGGCGTACAGGAAGTTCGTCTTGCCCGACCCGCTCGGCCCGGCGATCAGCGCATGCGGTGTGGCGTCACCGAGAACGACCTCGACGGGCACACCGTCGGCGAACCCGACCGGCGCCCGCAGCTCCTCCTGTGAGGTGAGCTGCTCCAGCTGTTCGGGCAGTAAATCAGCGAACGTCCGCGGCTTGCCCCGCCGGGCGACCAGGTCCTGGGCGATCTTGCCGGCGGCATCCCTGGCCATCGCGGCATCGGGCGTGGGATCCGTCCGGAACGTCACGCCCGGCCCGGTCATCGTCGTCGTGGCGTGCTCGGCGTCGGTGAACGTGATCGTCTCTTGTGGACTGTTCGCCGACACCGGCATGTCCACGGCGATCAGGTGCACGCCTGCGTCCAGCCCGGTGCGCGCGACCCGTTGCAGCTCACGGTGTTGCTCGTCGGCCAGCCGCTCGGAGTTGCCGAACAGCACGACCACCCGCCACGGCTCGATCCGCTCGCCCTTGGCCACGCACACCGACCGCAGCGAGGTCTGGCCCTCGCGCATGGCCCTGGCGTGCACGCGCCGGATGTGCCCGGCCAGGTCGGCCAGCAGGTCGTCCAGCCGGGTCGGGTCGTGCACGGTCAGCAGCCCGGCCGCGGTCAGCGGCTGCAGGTTGGGCAGCGACCCGGTCAGATGCCCGATGTCCCACAGGTGAACCCGCACCAGGCCGGGCGTGAACGTGCTCAACAGCCGCAGCAGCAACGTCTCGACCAGAGCGTCCACAACGGACCGGCTGTCCGGCACGGTGTTGATCCGCAGGTGCGCGCGGTCCAGCAACGGCACCGCGACCGGGAACTCCTGCGCGTCCGGCGACTGGGCCACCATCGCTGTGCCGATCCGCCACATCGGTGGCGCGACCCAGCCGGTGTCCTGGCCGATGCTGCCCAGCCAGGTCTCCCACGGCTGCCCGGCCGGGCCGGGCGCGGCCTTCTCCACCAACCGGTGCAGCCGGCCCGGATCCCAGCCGCGGTAGATCTCGTCCCGCTCGGCCAGGATCCTCTGCCAGGTGGCCGCCAGCTCGGGGCGGGTCAGCGCCTCGGCGACCGCCGGGTCGTGCCGCGCCTTGGCCAGGCCGAGCCGCATCACCGACTGCTCGAACTCCAGCTGGTCCTTGCGGACCTGGGCGGCCCTGCTCGCCGCGGCGGCCGCGCCCATTGCCAGCCGCAGCACATCCCGCAGCTGGTTGAGCGCATCCTTGGCGCGCTGCCGCCGTTCGCCGATGCCGAACATCTACAGCCTCATCAGGTAGTCCAGGATCGACTGCCGGGCCCGCGCGATCTGCTCGCCCGCCGTGCCCAGCTCCGCGATCGCGAGATCCAGCTCCACCGGCTGATACCCGCCTGGCTCCTGTCGTACCACCATCAGGGCCGCTTTCGCTTCGGCCAGCAGGGGAACGACACTCGATGTCAGGGCCCGGGACTGCTCCAGCGTGACATTGACCTCACGCAGCGCACCGGCCAGCTCGGAGATCGTCAAAGCCTGGCCGCGTATCCCTCGGCGGATGTGATGCTGGCCTGGATCGCCGCCTGGGCACCGGCCAGTGTCTGCAACGCCTCGGTCAGTAATCCCTGCGCCTGGGCCACGTCCGGCTGGCTGCTGCCCTGCGTCGCCGCCAGCAGCGCGTTGCGCGCGTCGTCAAGTTGCAGGGAAGCCTGGGTGATCGCGGCGATCCCGGCAAGGGACTTCTCGTTCGCCAATGCGATTCCAGCTCGGATTTCCTCCACGCCCGCCATGCCTTGCAAGGCTACATGTTGATCATCCGTCCAACCGGGGCAGGCCCCTACTGCAGCCGATCGAGCAACTGCGATACTTCGGCGGCTGAGCGCCGGTCGCCACTGCGCCGGTGTGCCTCCAGCGAGGACGTCAGCAACGCCACTGCCTGCGCTTGGTCGCCATTTTCCAGGTATATCCGCCCGATGTGCTGACGCGCGTACGCGATGCAGTGATCGTCCCCGAGGTGCCGGAAGACGTCCGTGGCGGTCTCGAGGTGGTCAAGAGCACGTTCAGGTTCACCCTGTCGGCTGCGTAGGCTGGCAAGTCTTTGCAGGGCGTGCGCCTCCCGGTGCCGGTCGCCGATCTCGGCGGCCTGCCGGCGGGCGTCGGTGAGCCACTTCTCGGCGAGCGGGAACCGTTGCTGGGCAAGCAGAACCGTGCCGACCGCGAGCCGGGCGGCGGCCTCCAGGCTGGGCTGCCCGGCGCGCACGAAGATGCGCAGCGCCCGCCGCTGGCTGGCCAGCGCCGGCCCGTACTCGCCGCGAACCCGCTGAACAGTACCGATTCCGGCCAGTGCGACGCCCACACCACTCTCGTCCTCGGTCCGGGTGAACAGCCGCATCGCCTCCCGCAGCGCGTTCTCCGCGGCGGTATACCTGTCCTGGTAGAGATTCACCTGACCGAGGTTCCTCAGCAGCACAGCCGTCCCGTGCGGGTCGTCCGCCGCCCGGGCGCCGCGCAACGCGAACTCGTTGGTCCGCTGCCATTCGTCGTGCTCACCGCGAAGGTCGAAATACGGCGCGTATACAGCCGGTATACGCCATGCATGCGCGTGGAGTCCCAGTCGTTCGGCGAGATGGAGCAGGGACAGGACAGTCGCGCGCTCGGTGCCGAACCACTCGACCGGGTCGCCGTCGAAGCCGCCGGTGGCGCGATGACGGGGCAGCAGGCCGAAGAACGGGATCGGCATGCGCATGGCTGCATGTGTTGCCTGGCCGAGATATCCGGACAGCGCCCGCTTGGCCGCGGCCTCGATCTCCCGTCGTGGCTCGGCAGTGATGCGTTCGCCCGCATAGCAGCGGAACACCTCGGGCAGCCGGTAGCGCGGCGCGGCCCCGGCGACTTCCAGAAGATTGGCGTCCACCAAAGAGTCCAGCGCGTCGTCGGCGTTCGGCCGATCCAGCAACGCGGCCAGCGCCCAGCCGGGGAACCACGACGGCCCGAGCAGCCCGGCGAACCGGAAGGCCCGTGCCGCCTCGGGAGTCAACCGCTCGTAGCTGTCGGTGACACTGGTCCGGACCGCCAGGCTGCCGATGGTCAGCTCATCGAGCCTGCGCCGGTCATCGCGTAACCGGTCGGCGAGCACGCGGACCGGGACCGACGGCCGCGCGGCCAGTTTCGCCGCGGCCACCCGGATGGCGAGCGGCAGGTTGCCGCAGGCGGCCAGGATCTCCTTGGCCTGAGCCGGTTCCTCGGCGATCCGGCGGCCCGCTATCCGGGCGAGCAGTTC
>CBIMJO010000671.1:0-5925 GCA_966244135.1 uncultured Actinocrispum sp.
CATCCCGAACCCGTCCCCACCGCAGCTACGGCTTGACAACCCCATAGGGACACCCCAGCGCCGTCGTGGCCGTGACCTGACAGGCAGCAGCAGCCCACCCACAAGAGCCCGGAAGAACCGTCCAATGCCGACGAGCCAGCCGTGTGCATTGTGGACACCGGCGTGCGCGTGCGGGTCGAAATGGCGCCGCCGCCGGGAACCAGGCCGGGCAGCCAGCTGTCCACAGTGTCCGACAGCTCCAGCCGGGAATCGTCGGCGAGCTACAGAACCACCGTGACCACAAGGGTTTTCGTGATGCTCCCGGCACGGTAGCGGCCGTTCACCGGCGCCGGGGCGGAGCTGTTCGGTTGTGCCTTTCCCGCGGCACCACTTCCGTCCAGCGCCGTGGCGAGACGGCGGCAAGGGCGGCAAGGGCGGGCGGCAGCAGGGGCGAGAGTCGTGGCGACAGCGGTCGCCATTGCCACGGACATGCGTGTTCGCAAGGGTTTCCGCTCGCGTGGGGACACGGAGGATCGTGCCCGCGGGCGGGCGGCGACCACATCCAGGTTCCCCTCGAGGGGGACACCCCGGGGATCAGGGGGCGGACGGGACTTCCAGGGCCTGGCCGACCAGCACGCCGTCGGCGGGGATCTCGTTCATCTCGCGGATCTTGGCGACGACGGCCTCGGTGTCGTAGCCGGGGGCCGAGCGCTTGGCCACGTCCCAGACGGTCTCGCCGGGCTGCACCCAGACGATCGCGGTCCGCTCGGGCACCGCGTCCCCGGCCATCGACCCGGCCAGGAAGCCGACGCCGACCACGGCGGCGAACACGGACAGTCCGATCAGGAACGACACCGGCAGGCGCAACCGCATCCGCGGCCGCCTGCGCGCGGCCGGGGCGCGCCGCGGCTCGGCGTGCGGCGGCCGGGGCATCGTGTCCAGCGGCGGGACCAGCCGGAGCACCGGCCGCTGCGGAGCGGGCTGCGGGGACGGCGTCGCGGGGTGGGTCGGTGACGCCGGTTGCGAAAGATCAATCTTGCTGCGTACCTGGGCCGCCATGTCGTATCCTCTCGCCAGAACCGATCGAACAACGGTTCGATCGAACGTCCGTGCGATTGTCTACCACCTGGCACCGACAAATTCCTAGACTTTCCCGGCGTGTCCCTCGAACAGGTGTTTGATCTCGTGGCCCCGGCGGGCTACGGTCGGTGAAGATGATCGAGCTCGTCCACAGGTGGGCGACGCATTTGGGAGGCGGAAGCGGTGCCGCAGCACAGTAACGGCAAGGCAGGAGAACCGGGCGACAACGTCCGCCCCTTCCCAGAGCAGACGGACGACCTGGACTCGGGCACCCTGCCGCCGCGGCAGCGTGCCGTTCTCGAGGTGATCCGGGCGTGGGTCGAGCGGGTGGGCTACCCGCCGAGCGTGCGCGAGATCGGCGAGGCCGTCGGCCTGACCTCGACGTCCTCTGTGGCCTATCAGCTCAAGGCGCTGGAGCGGAAGGGCTACCTGCGCCGCGACCACAACCGGCCGCGCGCCATCGGCGTGCTCCCGCCGGACGCCGACGCCGCCCAGCTGGCCGGTGAGGACACGTCGCTGGCCACGCCCGCGCCCGCCTACGTGCCGGTGCTGGGCCGGATCGCCGCCGGTGGCCCGATCCTGGCCGAGCAGGCCGTGGAGGACGTGTTCCCGCTGCCGAAGGAGATCGTCGGCGAGGGCTCGCTGTTCCTGCTGAAGGTCGCCGGTGACTCGATGATCAACGCCGCGATCGCCGACGACGACTGGGTCGTGGTGCGCCAGCAGTCCGTGGCGGACAACGGCGAGATCGTCGCCGCGATGATCGACGGCGAGGCCACCGTGAAGACGTACAAGCTGCGCGACGGCCACGTCTGGCTGCTGCCGCAGAACGAGGCCTACGAGCCGATCCCCGGTGACGAGGCCACGATCCTGGGCAAGGTCGTCGCAGTCCTGCGCCGCTTGTGACACAGGTGGTCCGCTGGCCCGGGTCGGGGCCGTTGCCCGGTGGCGGCGCGCTGGCGGGCCTGCTGGCCGCCTACCACCTGCGCACCGAGCAGGAGAAGGGCCGCCCGGTCGCCGGCGCCCGGGACCTGCCCGAGCACTACCGGATCGAGGTCGACGATCCGGCGGCCGCGCTGGCCGGGACCGAGGTCCTGCTCGCCACGCGCGAAGACGCCGTGGTCGGCTGCCTGGTGGTGACCCCGCCGGAGGGCGGGAGCTGCGAGGTCAAGCGGCTGTGGACCGATCCCGCGCACCGCGGTCAGGGGGTCGCGTCCACGCTCGTGCGCACCGCCGTCGAGGGGGCTGCCGCGAACGGCGTCGGCACGGTGCGGCTTTCGGTCTGGGGCTGGCGCGAGGACGCGATCGCGCTCTACGAACGGTTCGGGTTCACCGTGGCCGAGTCGTGGGACGACCGCGCCGACATGGTGTGCATGGAGCTGAAGCTTCCTAGCGACGGCGGCGCTGGCCTCGGCTGAGGAACACGTACAGCAGGCAGGCCAGGATGATGATCACCACGATCGCGCCCAGGACCGGCCAGAACGGGAAGCCGCCGGACGGCGAGATGCCGAGCGCGCCCTTGTGCTTGGAGTCGTCGGTCGCGGAGGTGCCCGTCCCGCCGCTGCCCTGGGGCTTGGGGTTCACCAAGGTGGTGGCGCCGGGCACGAGGTGGATCGGCTGGCCTGCGCCCTCGGACCCGGACAGCAGGTTGCCGTCGGGGTCGAACGCGATGGCCTCGCCCTGGGGTTCGTTCGGCAGCGGGACCTGTATGGGGGTGCGGCCCAGCGCCGCGACGATGTCGCCGTCGGGCGCGCTGTACAGGTAGGCGTCGGTGTATGTGCGCAATGCGATCACGGTCCCGTCGGCGGACACCGCACCGCCGGTGACCAGCACCGAAGCGATCGAATGGGGGATGCGGGTCGGGCCGCCCGGGGTCTCGGTGGTCTGCACGTCGACCGACGCGACCTGGGTCAGCTTCGTCGGGCCGGGGCTCTGCAGCGCACCTTCCGGCCGGTAGACCCCGGCGGCCCCCAACGGCACCTTGGTGACGATGTACGGCACGCCCTTGCGGTCGATCAGCAGCGCCTCGGCGTCGTGCGCGCCGTCCGGATAGGTCAGCCGGTACAACGTGGCCTTGCCGTCCGGGGTCAGCTTGGTCAGCGCGACCGTCTCACGGTTCTTGTTGTTGTCGCCGATGTCCGCGAGCCAGAAGGCGCCGTCCGGGGTGCGCGCCAGGTCCTCGACGTCGTACGGGTCGGCCTTGTTGGTGATCGACTTCTCGAGCTTGCAGCTGGACCGGTTGAGCACGAACACGTTCAGCTTCGTGCCGCCGTCGTTGATCGCGTAGAGGTGGTCCTTGTCGGCCACGAGCCCGGACAGCTCACCGATCGACCGCTCCGACATCGTGCACTGCGTCGACGGATCGGCGGCCGCGGGCGTGCCGGCGAGCAGCGCGGCCATGCCGAGAACCAGCATGGCCGCGCTCTTCAACTTCTCCCCGGTCACATCGGGTAGACGCGTCAGGCAGGGGCGCCGTTGCTTGCGAACTGGCCCAATGCCCCGGCCAGGTCACCGTTCACCCGGGCGTGCAGCTGGGTGCCGTCCGCGGTGTGACGCTCCGCGAGCACCTCACCCTCCCGGTGGACCCGGGCCACCAGCTCGCCCCGGCCGTAGGGCACCAGCACCTCGACCTCCGTGGTCGGCCGCGGCAGCTCGGCCGCCAGCCGCTCACGCAGGTCCTCGAGGCCCTCGCCGCTGTGCGCGGAGACGAACACCGCGCCTGGCAGCAGGTGGCGCAGCCGCGCCAGCTGCAGCTGGTCCGCCGCGTCGGTCTTGTTCACCACCAGGATCTCCGGCGGCATCGCGGCCCCGTTGCGCTCGGAGATCTCGCCGAGCACCTCGCGCACCGCGTTGACCTGCCACTCCGGGTTCGGGTCGGCACCGTCCACCACGTGCACCAGCAGGTCGGCGTCGGCCACCTCGTCCAGGGTGGACCGGAACGCCTCGATCAGCTGGTGCGGCAGGTGCCGGACGAACCCGACCGTGTCGGTCAGCGTGTACGTCCGCCCGTCGGGCGTCTGCGACCGCCGGGTGGTCGCGTCCAACGTGGCGAACAGCGCGTCCTCGACCAGCACGCCCGCGCCGGTGATGGCGTTGAGCAGGCTGGACTTGCCGGCGTTGGTGTAGCCGGCGATGGCCACGCTGGGCACCTCGTTGGCCACGCGCCGCCCGCGCTTGGTCTCCCGGACCGCGGCCATCGCCACGATCTCCCGGCGCAGCTTGGCCACCCGGGCCCGGATGCGCCGCCGGTCGGTCTCCAGTTTGGTCTCACCGGGTCCGCGCAGGCCCACACCGCCGTTGCCGCCACCGGCACGGCCACCGGCCTGCCGGGACAACGACTCACCCCAGCCCCGCAGCCGCGGGATGAGGTACTGCAGCTGGGCGAGCTCGACCTGCGCCTTGCCCTCCTTGGACCGCGCGTGCTGCGCGAAGATGTCCAGGATGAGCGCGGTCCGGTCGATCACCTTCACCTTGAGCCGGGTCTCCAGCTGGCGCAGCTGGCCGGGCGAGAGCTCACCGTCGCAGATCACGGTGTCCGCGCCGGTCGCGATGACCGCCTCACGGACCTCCTCGACCTTGCCGGAACCGACGTAGGTCGCCGGGTCCGGGCGGTCGCGCCGCTGGATGAGCCCCTCCAGCACCTCCGAGCCCGCGGTCTCGGCCAGCCGGGCCAGCTCGGTGAGCGAGGCTTCGGCGTGGGCCGCGGTCCCCTCGGTCCAGACTCCGACCAGAACCACCCGTTCGAGTCGCAGCTGCCGGTATTCGACCTCGGTGATGTCGGCGAGCTCGGTGGACAGTCCGGCCACTCGACGTAGCGCGGAACGGTCCTCGAGTTCGAGCTCCCCAGTCGAGACCAGTTCTTCCGCGTAGTCTTCCGTCATCGAGTAGGCCCTGTCCTTTGCTGTGGTATCGGTCAATGCCGTCCTATGGTCGCACGCCGGCCCATACCGGGCCGACTTGATTTACCGTCCATCTGCTACAACGCTTGGACGACGTCGCTCGTTCCCGCCTGGTACGACGGGCGGTCGCAGTATGTTGCCTTGGTGTCCCTTTTCCGTCACCGTGACTTCCGCCTGTTGTGGGCCAGCGACACGATCAGCCAGTTCGGCTCGTTCGTCGGGCAGACGGTGTTGCCCTTGCTGGCGGTCACGGTGCTGGCGGCGACGCCGTTGCAGATGGGTGTGCTCACGGCCGCGGAAACGGCCGCGTTCCTGTTGATCGGCCTGCCCGCGGGCGCGTGGGTGGACCGGATGCGAAGACGGCAGCTGATGCTGCGCGCGGATGTCGTGCGGGCGGCGCTGATGCTCAGCATCCCGGTCTCCTGGTGGCTGGGCGTGCTTTCGTTCACCCAGATGGTGATCGTCGCCCTGTTCGTGGGTGTGTGCACCGTTTTCTTCGACGTGTCCTACCAGTCGTACCTGCCCACCCTGGTCAACCGCGACCAACTGCTTGAGGGCAACGCGAAACTGCAGGCGTCGCAGTCGGTCGCGCAGGTGAGCGGCCCGGCTTTGGGCGGTGGGCTGGCACAACTGGCCGGCGTCGCGAACGCGACCTCGTCGATCGGGCTGGGGTTCATCGCTTCGGCGCTGTTCCTGTTCCGTATCAAGAAGATCGAGCCGCTGCCGGAGCGCGTGGCCGGCCGGCGGCTGCGCACCGAGATCGCCGAGGGCCTGCGGTTCGTGTTCGGCAACAAGAGCATTCGCGCGATCGCGCTGTGCGGGACCACGGCCGGGTTCTTCCTGATGATGGAGACGGCGTCGTCGGTGCTGTTCCTGGCCAGGGATCTGGGGCTGACGAACGCGCAGATCGGCTTGGTGATCGCGGCCAGCGGGGTGGGCGGCGCACTCGGTGCGGCCACGGCGAACTGGT
>CBIMJO010000672.1:0-5919 GCA_966244135.1 uncultured Actinocrispum sp.
TGGCGATCGAGCTGTTCGCCGAGCGGAGGCGACGGTCGAGTTCCATCGCGAAAATGGTCTGTGCCAGTTTTGATTTCTTGTACGCGGCGGCACCGTCGAACGACGTCTGGCGCGACTCGAGGTCCGACAGGTCCAAAGTGGCCGATCGAGCGACGAAGCTGCTCATCGTGACGATCCGTGCACCGGCGTTGAGCATCGGGTGAAGCACTGCCGCCAGGGCGAAGTGGCCGAGATGGTTGGTGCCGTACATCACTTCGTGGCCGTCGACGGTCTCCTGGCGCTCGCCCTCGCTGTACACCCCCGCGTTGAGCACGATCCCGTCGAGCCCCGGCACGGCGATCGCGCGGACGGCGGCGAGATCACCCAGATCGAGGGTCAACGAGCGCAGCCGGGCGTCGGGGACCTGGCCACGGATCGCGTCCATCGCCGTCTCGGCCTTCGCCGGCGAACGGGCCGCCAGCACCACCTCGGCACCAGCGCCCGCGAGCTGCTCGGCGACGAAATAACCGATCCCCGCATTCGCCCCGGTGACCAGGAAGGTCTTTCCCTGCTGCCCCGGAAGCCGGTGGACATCCCATCGAGTCATGATCCCGTTGTACCAGCAGGCTCGTTAGGATCACGCCGCATGACCGGTCATGGGGTGTGGGGGAATGTCCACGAGGCGGCCGAGGGGCTGCCCGGACTCGATGTGCTGCGGTTGCGGTGCCAGGCGATCGCGATGCTCGACGCGGTGGTCAGCGCCGGTTCGTCCCATCGGTACCACAAGTACCGGCAGGACACCGGGCTCGCGTCGATGGACAACGGCAGCGGCGACTACTTCACCATCGCGTTCACTCCGGCCGGGGCGCTCGCGTACGGGTTCGACCACGAGTCCGACATGAGTCCGTGGGTGCAGGACGACCAGAGCGTCTGGCCAGGGGTGCTCGATGCGGTGCCGGACGCTTTCGCCGGGCAACTGGCCGAGCCGCTGCTCGCCGGAGCCGGGGAGTTCGACCCGCCGCTGGTCACCTTCTGCCTGTGGCGGCTGCACACCGATGACCGGTGGCACGCGGGGCAGATCGACTTCCCGCCGCTGTTCGGCACCCGGACCGACCCGGACGGCGCGGGACTGCTGCAGATCCTCGGCGGCGGCCCGGACGCCTACGTCGGCTGGGCGGCGACCTACTACTCCAGGCCGTCCATCGACCCGGATGCCGTGGCCGGCGTGTACGCCCACGAGCCGCTCGACCAGCGAACCGTCACCCGGCTGTCCCCCGGCCGGGAGCTCGACGAAGTGCTGGCCGACGCCGAGGCGATCGGGTTCCCCCTGGCGTGAGCTGGGCCCGCGGGGTAGAACCGATGTATGTCCGCGCGCGAAGGGCGCCGTGACCCGCATCTCGCGGTGAAGCGAGAGGTGCTGGTGCGGTACCTCGATGCTTGGACGCCGGTGGCCCTGCGGTCGCAACGCGGTGCGACGTATGTGGAATCCGGGGCCGCCGAGTTCGTTGTGGACGCATTCCGTGTGTTCGGCGAGTCGGCCGACCGGATGGATGACGGCCATCATCTCGACATGGTGCTGGTCGGGACCGCCGTGGAGCTGGGCGAACGACCGGAAGGGCTGACTGTCCGAACGCTCACCGACCCAGCCGACCTCAAGGTGACCGGGCCGGTGCTGGCCCACCTCGACGCTGTGGCCGAGGCGGATGCGTGGCGGCTGGTCGACCAGCTCGGCAAGGGCAAGGGCCGGGAGGTCCTGCTCAGCCTGCCCGCGGTCGAGCAGGCGGCGGATTACTGCGACCGGCTGCACGACAAGGGCCTGACCTGCACAGTCGCCGTTGAACTGGTGGATGACGACGGCCACGCCGAACTCCTGCTGTTCGCGACGGCCGACAGCAAGCACCTCGCGATCTTCAAGAACGAGCTGTGGGCTGCGGACGAGTTCGCTGGGATCCGCTACCGCGACCCGCACGACACCGAACACGCGCTGGTCGACATCTCCCTGACCCCACAGCTGCTGCCGCTGCGGCGAGTTCTGCTGGCCGAGCTGGCCCGCCGAGGCCCGACCACGGTCGCCGACCTCCAGCAGCACACCCTGATGGAGACGATCTACCGCCCAGCCGACGCCGTCAACGCCTTGACCTCGGCGGCGGCCAAGGGAGCGATCACCAAAGAACCGGAGAAAGGCCGTCTGACTCCCAAGACGATCGTCAGCGCCGCCTGACCCCGGCTAGCGTGGGGGTCCATGGACCTCGATCAACGTTTCGAGTGGGAAGGCCGCCGGATCGCATGGGCGCGTATGGGAACCGGCCCCGCTGTGGTGTTCTGCCACGGGACGCCGTTCTCTTCCCTGCTGTGGCAGCCCTTCGCCGAGGCCCTCGCCCGCGACTTCACCGTGCACCTCTGGGACATGCCGGGATACGGGCAGTCCTCGAAGGACGGTCGCCACGCGGTCGACTTCGGTGCACAGGCAAGCGCTTTCGCTGCCCTGCTCCGACATTGGGACCTCGACGAGCCCCATGTGATCGCGCACGACTTCGGCGGGGCTGTGTCGTTGCGGGCGCACCTGTTCGAGGGAGCGGCATACGCGTCCCTGATGCTGGTGGACGTTGTCGCGATTCCGCCGAGCGGATCCCCGTTCTTCCAGTTCGTCCAAGCGAACCTACGACGAGAAGTTCCTCCGCGACAACGAGTCCAGGCTGGACACCATCGCCATCCCGGTGCGCATCGTGTGGGGCTCGGAAGACACGTGGATCCCTGTCGAACGCGCGCATCGGCTGCAAGAGCTGATCCCGGACTCGACCCTCGCCGTGGTGCCGTCCAGCAGCCACCTCATGCACTACGACCAGCCCGTCGCCCTCATGCACGAACTGGCCGACTGGCTGCCTTAGGACATCGGTTCCAGTGCGTAGATGAACGAGTCAGCGGGTGTGTCCACTGTGTACATGTCCACCACTCGCCAGCCTGCCTCGGCGAAGACCCCAGCCCAGTCGTCCAGCGTGGGGACGTTGACTCCCATGAGGTCGTGCGCGGTCTCGAAGGCGAGGGTGAAGACGGGCTTGTCCACGTCCGGGATGTTCTGGGTCCGAGCGGTGTCGCCGAGCAGGAATCGCCGCACGTTCGGGAAAGCCGCCCGCAATCGCCGCAGCGACTCGACGCAGTCCGCACGCGGCCAGAAGTCGTGCCCCATCATGAAACACGTGAGCAGCTCGACCGAAGCGAACTGCGGATCGGCCACAAGGGACCGAACGTCCCCCTCGACGAAGCTGAACCGGTCGCCGAGTCCCTCGTTGTGCACGAACTTCTCGGCCGCCCGCAAGGCATCCCCGGCGATGTCGACACCAACACCTTGGACAGCGGGGAACTTGGCAGCGAGCTGAACCAGCCTGCCGCCGCTCCCGCACCCTAGGTCCGCGACCGCCTCCGGGGTGAAGTCCAAAGCGGACAGGGCACGGAAGAACGCCGGGTCGAAACACCGAGCGTTGATCTCACGGCACGCGTAGGCGATCGCCGCCGCATCCCGGCGGTAGAAGTCACCGGACCGGTTGTCGTTGCGGACAATGCGGGGCATGTCGGAGAACAACGAGCCGCAGCCGATGGTCAACCAGTGGAAGAAGGCCTTGTGCTCCAGCACTTCGGCGAACAACGGCCCAGCCGCCACCGAGTCCCCGGACACCTCGACCACCGAAGCCGAGGCGAGCGCGGCGAACATGCTGCGCACCGAAGGCATGTGCAGGTCGTTGCGCGCGCAGAACGACGGAACGTCCAGCCTGCCGCGCTCGGAAAGCTCGTCCAGCGCGCCCGTCTCCCACGCCGTGGCGATGGCATACCCCGCGACCACCGAGTTGAACAGGCCGCTGACACTCATGAACTTCCCTTTCTCGTCAAGGAAAAAGGGCCGCGCGGCAGGTCCGCGCGGCCCTGTGGCTCAGACCAGGCGCACGTCGGGGACGTAGAGGATCCACTTGCCGCCCGCGTCGGCGAAAGCGGTCTCCTTGGCCATGATCTCCTCGGCGTGGTTCCATGCGAACAGCAGGGCGTAGTCCGGGTAGTCCGAGGTGAACGCGGACGGCTCACGCACCGGGATGTGCGTGCCCGGGGTGACCCGGCCCTGCTTGGCCGGGGTGGTGTCGCAGACGAACTCGACCAGGTCCGGGCCGATGCCGGCCAGGTTGGTCACGGTAGCGCTCTTGGCCGTGGCACCGTAGGCGACGACGCGCTTGCCCTCGTCCTTGGCCTTGCGCAGCACGGCGAGCAGGTCGTCGCGGTTGCGCTCGACCTTGGCGCCGAAGCCCCGCAGGGTGGCGATGTCGGTGAGGTTCTGGGCCTCCTCCTCGGCGAGCAGCTTCTGCATCGCCTCGGTGGGCTTGCGCTGTCCCTTGGGCGCCAAGGTGTAACGCACCTCGCCGCCGTGCACGGTGAGCCGCTCGGCGTCGACCAGCTCCAGGCCGTGCCGCGAGGCCATCTCCTGCACCGACCGCAGGGTGAAGAAGTAGAAGTGCTCGTCGTAGATCTGGTCGAACGACGTGCGCGCCACGATCTCGCCGAGGTACGGGTCCTCGAAGATGAACGCGCCGGTCGGCTTCAGCAGCGCGGCCACACCGTCCAGGATCGAGTCCATGTAAGGGATGTGGCACAACGTGTTGGCCGCGTAGATGATGTCCGCCGGGCCGTCCGCGGCCAGGATCTCGCGGGCGGTCGACTCCTCGAAGAACGACTTCCGCACGCGGACACCCTTGGACGCGGCCACATCCGCGACGCTGGCCGAGGGCTCGACACCCAGGTGCCGAACACCGGCGTCGGCGATCGTCTTGAGCATCACGCCGTCGTTGCAACCCATCTCCACGACGAACGGGTCGTCCGCGGTGAGCTCGTTGGCCAGCAGGTACTTGGCCAGCGACTCGAAGTGGCTGCGCATGAAGGTGGACCCCGAGGAGAAGTAGGGGTAGTCCTCATTGAACATACGGTCCCGCGGCACTTCTTCCATCAGCTGCACCATCGTGCAGGTGCCGCACAGCCCGACCGCGAGCCGGAAGAAGAACTCCTGGCTGAAGTCCGCGCTGGGCTTGAGGAAGGCGTCCGACAGCGGCTGACGGCCGAAGTCGAAGAACTCGGTGACGGTCCCGCCGCACACGCGGCACTGAGAACTGGTGGACATTCGCGAAACTCCTACTATCCGGTCGGCACCACCGCATACGGACGGTGCGTGTACAGGTGATGTCAGTGTCAGTGGTCGCGCTAGATCGGGATGTTCACAGCGGCGAGCTCGATCTGTTCCATCAGGGCCGCCTGCTCCAGCGTCCCCTCATGCTCCTGCCGCAGGTCCTCGCCGGTCCGCACGGTCGCGACGAACCGGTCGATCACGTTGGCGAACTGGTGGTCCGCGTCGAGCACCAGTTCCTCGCGGTGGTCCTGGCGTTCGACCCGGACCACCGGACGGTGGGTGTGCGGCGGGGTGAACGCCCAGTCGACCATCAGCCGCCCGGTGGAACCCGTGAGGCTGTAGGCGTTCTGGTACGAGTGCTCCATGCCGAAGGTCAGCTGCACCGGCACGCCCTGTTCGGTGGCCAGCAGGACGCTGCCGGACATGACCACGTCCAGCTCGGCGTCCCGGCGGAACACCGCGCCGACGACCTGGAGCTTCTTGCCCAGCACGTGCAGGGCAGCGCGCACCGGGTAGCCGCCGAAGTCCAGGAACGGCCCGCCGCCGACGTCGACCTGGTAGCGGATGTCGCCGGGCGGCTTGGGCGGGATGGTGAACTCGCCGCGGAACCCGCGCAGCTCACCGATCACCCCGTCGTCCAGCATCTTGCGCACGGCCGCGTGCTGGGAGTGGTGGAGGAACATGTAGTTCTCCATCAGCGCCAGGCCGCGCGAGCGGGCCAGCTCGACCAGCCGGCTGGACTCCTTGTAGCTGTCGGTCATCGGCTTCTCGACCAGGAC
>CBIMJO010000673.1:0-5919 GCA_966244135.1 uncultured Actinocrispum sp.
AAAGCCGGCGACATCGTCGAGACCGCGGTCCGGGCCTCGATCGCCCTGCTCGCCCCGCCCGCCACACTGGCGCGGTGAGCGAAGCCTGTTCCTTCTGCGGTGCCGGCCGCGCCCACCACCGGGTTGAACAAACTCGGCCGTCTGGAAGACGCCCGCAAGCAACTCGATGCCGCACGGCAGGCCGAGGACACGCTGCCCGAGAGGGATACGGGCGCCTGGTGCGGACGCAGATCGAGGCGCCCGCCGCCGACCTGGACGGCCAGCAGACCCTGCTCTAAGCGCGCTGGTACTCCTCCCACGTGCGCTTCGGCGACACGGCGGGGCCGTCGTCGGCGCCGTGGTTGGCGAGGCCGTTGAAGCCCAGGTAGTAGTCGCCCGCCTGGTGCTGGGCGGCGGTGGACAGGTCCGTGTCGCTGATCGCGATCGCGTGGATGTGGTAGCCCCAGTCGCCCTGGTCGGGGGTACGAACCCAAGCGGCGAAGCCGACCAGGCGCAAGTTCTTCGCGACCGTCACCCTTGTCGCAGAGGACATTCCTTCCACCGAGATGTCGAGCGCGCCGCCGCCGTCGTGGGTTCCGGCCGAACCGCCGACGCCGCCCGGGTTGTAGGAGCCCTGGGTGATGCCGAGCTGGCGGCCGAGCAGGCCTTCGGCGGCGACCAGCATGGCTTTCGTGCGCGTGTTCATCGTGGCGCCGTGGTAGGTGACCTTGCTGCCTGCGCTGATGACGTTGGCGACCGTGTACCTGTTGGTGCCCAACGTTTTGAGCGACGTCGGGCCGGGGAAGCCGGACGCGTCGATGCCCGTGTAGCCGAGGGAACGCTGGTAGGCGGCGTACGCGGAGATGGTGGATGTGCCGAAGTGTCCGTCGACGTACTGGCTGTCGAGCAGGCCCTTGGCGACGAGGGCCTGCTCGACCAGGATCACGCTGTCCTTGGCGCCCGGTGTCAGTGCCGTGTCGGGCCGGCGCGGATCGATCTGCGCGGCCTTGAGCACCGCCTCCATGTTCACCGCCGGCAGGGCCGCGACGGCCACCTGGGCGGGAGCGGCGGCGACCGAGACGGCCACCATCGCGGTCAGCAGGAGAACACGCATGGCTGAACCTCCCTTGGGTCGAGGTGCCCGACAGGGTGGACCAGCCACATACAACTGAGCTACAAAGCCCTGGTCAGATAGGGTCGCCAGCCGCCGTACGAGGTGATGTCCTCGGCCCCGTCCAGCGCGTGCCGCTCGCAGGTGAAGCCCGGGACCCAGGTCCCATCGGCCAGCTCGACCCGGCCGATCGCCATCGGGCTGGGCAGCGACGCCACGAACGACCCGAACGCCTCCAGCGGCAGCTCCCACACCTCCGCGACGATCGCCGCACCCTCGTCCGACCGCACCAGGCCGGGCTTCGGCGGAATCGTGTCCAGGGCGAACAACCGGTAGGCCGGGGCGGTGGTCGTGTCCTGCACGAGCACTCCCCCGCGAGACACCAGCTCGTTGTTCAGTGGCTGTCCGGGCAGGTGTGCGCCGACGACAGCCACCTTCGCCGTCGCGGGCAGCGTACCCGCGATCGAAGCCAGCAGTCCGTCGCTGAACCCCTTGCCCACCAGGGAGATCCCGAACGGCAGCCCGTCGACCGTCCCCGCTGGAATCGCCAGCGCCGCTAGCCCGAACAGGTTGGCGAAGTTGGTGAACCGGCCCAGCCGCGCGTTCACACCCACCGGGTCGGCGGCGACCTCCGCGATGGTCGGGTGTCCCACCGTGGTCGGCACCGCTAGAGCATCCACAGTGGACATCTGCTCGAGCGCGATCGCCCGCAACCGCGCAAGCTCCTCCTGGTCGGCGAACAATCGATGCGCGGGAACATCCTTGGCAGCGCTGATGATCCCGCCGACGGTCGGGTCCACTTCGGTCGGATGCGCGTCGATGAACTCCCCCACGGCCGTGTACCGCTCGGCTACGAAAGCACCCTCGTACAGCAACCGCGCGGCGGCGAGGAACGGCTCCAGGTCGATCGGCACCAGCGAAGCACCCGGGAACCGCTCGACCGCGACCTTGAACGCCTCGGCCCACCCGGGAGCCAGCTCCCCCAGGTCGGCGGGCACACCCAGCCGGTATGGCAACGACAACACCGGCGTCGGCGGCTGCTGCGAAGCACACGCGAGCACCTGGGAAGCCTCAGCGACAGTCCGGGCGAAAATCGAGACACAGTCCAAGCTGCGGCACGCGGGCACGACGCCATCGGTCGGGATCAGCCCGTAGGTCGGCTTGAGGCCGACGATCCCGTTGAACGCGGCGGGAACCCGGCCGGAGCCCGCGGTGTCCGTGCCCAGCGAGAAGTCCACAATGCCCAGCGCGACCGCCACGGCCGACCCCGAACTCGACCCACCGGACACCCGCGCGGGGTCGATGGCGTTGCGCACAGCGCCATACGGGCTGCGCGTGCCGACGAGACCGGTGGCGAACTGGTCCATATTGGTCGTGCCCACCACCACAGCCCCGGCAGCACGAAGCCGCGCGACTACAGCGGCATCCTCAGCGGGCTGATAGGCGTAAGCCGGGCAGGCGGCGGTCGTCGGCAGGCCGGCGACATCGATGTTCCCCTTGACCGCGAACAGCTTTCCGGCCAGTGGCCCGGTCGCGGCGGCGAACTCGGCCTGGACGTCGGCCTCCGGCCGCAGATCGATCCAGATCTCCGGGCGGTCGACCCGCCGGATGCGTTCGTACGCCTGCGTGACCCGGTTCACCCGAACTCCTTCGCTCAATGAGGACCGGCGCCATGATCTCAGGTCTCCTCGGCCGCGCTCCACTTCTCCTCGATCCGGCCGAACCGCCAGACCGCGAGCGCGACCAGCCAGGCCACCACGAACAGCGCCACGATCCCGTACCCGGCGTAGTCCAGCGGGATGTCCGCGATCGCCACCAGCGGGCCGGAGGTGATCTTCGCCTGGTCGACCAGCACACCGATCAGCTCGATCGTGCCGATCACCAGGGCGACCGCGACCGACACCGAGGTGATCGTGATGTTGTAGAACACCTTGCGCACCGGTTTGGCGAACGCCCAGCCGTAGGCGAAGTTCATGAAGACACCGTCGATGGTGTCCAGCAGGCACATCCCGGCGGCGAACAGCACCGGCAGGACCAGGATCACGTAGAACGGCAGGTTGAACGCGGCCGCGCCACCGGCCAGCACGAGCAGGCCGATCTCGGTGGCGGTGTCGAAGCCGAGTCCGAACAGGACACCGATCGGGTAGATGTGCCACGGCTTGCGCACCGACTTGGTCAGGCCGCCCAGGATCCGGTTCATGAAGCCGCGTTTGTTCAGCTGCGCTTCGAGTTCCTGCTCGTTGTAACGGCCGGTGCGCATCTGCCGGAACACGCGCACGATCCCCAGCAGTACCACCAGGTTCAGGATCCCGAGGATCCACAGGAACACGCCCGAGACCGAGGCGCCGATCACCCCGGTCACCGAGTGCAGCGCCGAGCCGTCGTCCTCGACCGGGCCGGCGAGCGCCTTCACCCCGATCGACAGCAGGAAGGTCAGCCCGAACACGACGCTGGAATGCCCCAGGGAGAACCAGAATCCGACCGACAACGGCCGCCGCCCGCCGTCGGCCATCAGCTTGCGGGTGGTGTTGTCCACCGCGGCGATGTGATCGGCGTCGAACGCGTGCCGCATTCCCAGCGTGTAGGCGAGCATGCCGACGCCGATCCCGAAAACGCCCGTCTCGCCGAGGTCGTAGTGCCGCGGGATGACCAGCAGGAGCAGCACGCCGAAGCCCGCGACGTGCAGGAACACGATGAACCCGAGCATCCCGGCCAGCGACCGGCGGTCCTCCCGGTTCAGCGCACCCCACATTCGCGACCAACGGGAATCGCGTGCGGAAACGGACGTTGCGGTCACTCCCACCTCCTGACACCGCATGTTTCTACGCCACCGAACTTACGCAGTGTCTCGCACTGTCACAAGTGATGTGCAATTGCCTCGCAGTGGCGTCTACCGGACGGAACATCCGGCGACCCGACGCGCACCCCAGGGATTCGGCGCAGGTCGCGGGGTGGATTGGGTTTTCACTCCGACCGGGTGATTCGGCCACGAACTCCAAGCCTGGGGTGCATATCACTTCGAACCCCCGGCATTGCAGTTCCACTTCCCAAGGAGTGCACCACCATGCTTCTGCGACGTACCGGGGGCCTGGCGGCCGCCGGACTGGCCATGCTCGGCATGGCCGCCTGCGGCGGCTCGAACCAGGCCGGCAGCGGGACCCTGCCGTCCATGACGCAGACCTCCGCGGCGCAGCAGTTCGGTCCCGCCTGCGCCGGTGTGCCGAAGGACGGCGCCGGGTCGTTTGCCGGCATGGCCAAGGATCCCGTCGCCACGGCGGCTTCCAACAACCCGGCACTGTCCACACTGGTCTCGGCGGTCAAGCAGGCCGGTCTGGTCGACACCCTGAACGGGGCCAAGGACGTCACGGTGTTCGCGCCGTCCAACGACGCGTTCGCCAAGATCCCCAAGGCCACCCTGGACAAGGTGCTGGCCGACAAGGCCACCCTGACCAAGATCCTTACCTACCACGTGGTGCCGCAGGCGATCAGCCCGATGCAGCTGGCCGCGGGCACCTTCGAGACCCTGGAGAAGGGCAAGCTCACCACTTCCGGCAGCGGTGAGTCCTACAAGGTCAACGACGCCAACGTGGTCTGCGGCAACATCAAGACCGCCAACGCCACTGTCTACATCATCGACTCGGTGCTCATGCCGATGTGACCCGCTGCGCTTGACGGACCTTGCGGTCGATCAGCCTGCGCAATATCGGCGCGATCAGTGGCCCGAACGTGGCGAGCAGGCCGATCGACCGGTCCGGGAACACCGTGAAGCGCTTGCGGTCGATGGCCCGGATGACCGCCGAGGCAACGGCTTCGGCGGTCATCGCCTTGACCGTCCCGCTGATCGCGGCGGTCTCCTTCGGCTTGTGGAGGTTCTCCTCGGCCAGTTGCGGAGTGTCCACATCGGGCGGATAGACGCAGGCGACGTGCACCCCGCGCGGCCGGAGCTCGTCCCGCAGGCACTCCATCAGGCCCCGGACCGCGTACTTCGCCGGAGCGTAAGCGGTGTAGCCGTAGATCCCCAGAATCCCGGTCGCCGAGCAGATGGCCACAATGGACCCGGTCCCGCGCTCGGTCATCGAGGGAACGACCGCCCGCACGGCATACAGCGTGCCGAAGTAGTCCACTTCGACCATCCGGCGGAACACCTCGTCGTCCAGCTCCTGGAACTGCCCCGGACGGGCCTGCCCGGCCGCGGTCACCAGGATGTCGCACGGCCCCGCCGCCTCCGTCAACGAGGCGAGCGCCTTGGTCACGGCGTCCTGGTCGGACACGTCCACGCTGGCCGTGTGGACCTTGATCTCCTTGGCACGCAAGGAGTCCGCCGCGGCCGACAGCCGTTCGGCGTCGCGGGCGATCAGCGAGACCGTCATCCCCCGCTGCCCCAGTTGCGTCGCGATGGCCAGCCCGATCCCGCTGGACCCACCGGTGATCACCGCGTGCTTCAGCGCCATTCGACCAGGTCCTCCAACGACAGTTGCCGCCGCTTGAGCTCCTTGGCGCGGGAACCCTTGTCCCCGGCGTAGCCGAGCGTCAGCATTCCGGAGAGGCCGACGTCGTCCGGCAGGTCCAGGATCTCCCGCAGGCCGCCCTCGTGCGGGCCGAAGAACCCGGTCGCCAGGCCTTCGTTGGCGGCGGCCAACTGCAGCAGCACGAGCAGGCTGCCGCTGTCGAACCACCAGTACGGCACCGGCCACTCGATCTCGTTGCCGTCGTCGTCGAGCTTGTCCGGCTGGGTGTACCGCTCGTGGTAGGACTCCTCGCGGACGCAGACCGCGATGAGCACCGGCGCCTTGCCGATCCAGCCCTGGATGTCCGCGCCGGTGTAGGCC
>CBIMJO010000674.1:0-5913 GCA_966244135.1 uncultured Actinocrispum sp.
GGGTATACACGACGTTCACTCACATTGTGGCATCACCTATCCCAGTAGAGCTGGACTTGTTAACAGATGCGCATGCAGATGCACTTGCATACACACCCCGCATGGCAAGGTGAACACCCGTGAGCACCGACGTTGTAGTGGTAGGTTCGGCGAACGCCGATCTAGTCGTGGCGGTCGACCGCCGTCCCGGCCCGGGGGAGACCGTACTGGGTGCGGATACTGAAGTTCACCCGGGTGGGAAAGGTGCGAACACCGCCGTGGCGGCGGCAAAGGTCGGCGCAAGCGTTTCCCTGGTGGCGGCGATTGGCCGGGACTCGTACGGGCGGTTGCTCGAGGAATCCCTGCGGAACGCCGGGGTGGACACCGGCTCGATTCGGAAAACCGAACGACCGACCGGCATCGCCTACATTTTCGTCACGCCGGACGGGGAGAACTCCATCCTGGTCTCGCCGGGTGCGAACAGCGCGCTGGCCGAGGATGATCTGACCTTCGCCGACGCGAAAATCCTGGTGGCCTCGCTGGAGGTTCCGCTGCCCACGATTGAGCGGGCGGTCGCGCTGGCCGCGGCACGCGGGATTCGCGTGGTTGTCAACGTTTCGCCACCCGCTCCCCTTTCCGCGGATACCCTCGCCGTGCTCGACCCGATCGTGGTGAACGAGCATGAGGCCGCCCAGTTGCTCGGCGGCGATTCCGATCCCCGCGGATTGCTCGCTCTCGGGCCGCGTTCGGCCGTTGTCACCCTCGGGTCGAAAGGCGCACTGGTCATCGAGGCGGACGGGGTGCAGGAGGTCTCGTCACCACGTGTCACCGCGGTCGACACCACCGGCGCGGGCGATGCGTTCACAGGTGCGCTGGCGGCCGAGCTGGCCCGCGGCGCCTCGCTGGGGGACGCGGCCCGGTTCGCCGTCAAGGTGGCTGCGATCTCCGTCACGAGGAAGGGTGCGCAGCCTTCCTACCCTTCAGTAGAGGAGTTGGCCGAGTAGGGTTTCCACTCATGCTGAGTGGCGTGGGTGTGAGTCCTGGCCGGGCGGCGGGTCCGGTAGTCCTGGTCACGGAACCACCCGGGGAGCCGCCCTCGGGCCCGGCCCCGGCCGACCTCGCCGCGGAGGCGGGCCGGATCGGCCCGGCCGCCGAGCTGGTCGCCGCCCGCCTGCAGGAACGGGCCGCCGCGGCCTCCGGCGACGCCAAGACGCTGCTGGAGACGACGGCGATGATGGCAGCCGACCCCTCCCTGCGCATGCAGGCCGAACAACTGGTCGCCAGCAACAAGATCCCCGCCGCGCGAGCCGTGCACGAGTCCGCGTCGACCTTCATGGACTCGTTGCGCGCCGCGGGCGGCTACATGGCCGAGCGCGTGCGTGACGTCGAGGACGTGCGCGACCGCCTGGTCGCCGAACTGCTTGGCGTGCAACCTCCCGGCGTGCCGGCGCTGACCGAGCCGAGCGTGCTCGTCGCCCGTGACCTCGCCCCGGCGGACACCGCCGTGCTCGACCCGTCGAAGGTCCTCGCCCTGGTGACCGAGGAAGGCGGGCCGACCAGCCACACCGCGATCCTCGCCCGTTCCCTCGGTATCCCCGCTGTCGTTGCCGTGCAGGGGATTCTCGCCTCGGGCGCGCAGAACCTGGTCGTCGACGGCGAGATCGGCACGGTCGAGATCCCGCGCGGCCCGGTCACCCCGTTCGCCGCCGAGGTCCGCGCCGAGGCCGTGTGGAACGGCAAGGGTGCGCTGTCCGACGGCATGCGGATCAAGGTGCTCGCCAACGTCGGTTCCCCCAAGGACGCACAGGCCGCGGCCGATGCCGGCGCCGAGGGCGTTGGCCTGTTCCGCACCGAGTTCTGCTACCTCGGCGCCACCGACGAGCCCTCAGTGGACGAACAGCGCAAGGCCTACGCCGCCGTGCTGGCACCGTGTCACGGGAAACCGATCATCGTCCGCACCCTCGACGCCGGCGCCGACAAGCCGCGGGCCTTCCTCAACCCCGACCCCGAGATCAACCCCGCGCGGGGCGTCCGCGGCATCAGGATCTCCAAGCAGCGCCCCGAAGTCCTCAACCGCCAGCTCGAGGCGATCGTCCTGGCGGCCAACGACACCGGCGTCGAGCTGTCCGTCATGGCCCCCATGGTCGCCACCGTCGAGGAAGCCGCCTGGTTCGTCGACCGCGCCCACGCCGCCGGGGTTTCACGGGCCGGCGTGATGATCGAGGTCCCCGCCGCCGCACTGGTGGCCGAGGAACTGTTCGGCGTCGTGGACTTCATCAGCATCGGCACCAACGACCTCGCCCAGTACACCCTCGCCGCGGACCGCCAGCTGGGCGCCGTCGCGGCTCTGAACGATCCTTGGCAGCCGGCGTTGCTGCGGTTGATCGCCATGATCGGCAAGGCCGCCGGCACGGCCCGCAAGCCCGCCGGGGTCTGTGGTGAAGCCGCCGCGGACCCCCTGCTCGCCGGGGTGCTCGTCGGGCTCGGTATCAGCAGCCTCTCGATGAACGCCGGTTCCGTCCGCCGCGTCGGCGCCGCCCTGGCCCGCCACTCCGAGGACTTCTACCGCCAGGTCGCCCGCGCCGCCCTCGTCTCGCACACCCCCGCCGACGCCAAGTCGACTGTGCGGGCGATGGTTTCCTAGATCGTCGACGCCGCGGACCGGGGTGCTTCGATTTGGTGTGGGGCCCCTGCGACGGCCAGGCAGGACGAAAGGCGCGGGCAGGGCTGGCGCCCTGCCTCGCCGAAAAGCGTATGGCCGCCGCCACCCCACACAAAATCGAAGCACCCCGGCCCGCCAACTCGTGCCTCCTTGTGGCAGGCGCCCGTCGCGGTGTGGCTAGCGGTCGGTGGAGATCTTCCAGGGGAAGCGGATCACGAGGGCGCCCAGGCGGAGGTAGGTCGGGCGCTTGATCTTGACGGAGCCGGCCCGGACGATGCCGCGGATCCGGAAGTGCGGGCCGCCTGGCTGCTGGGGGCCGGAGATCTTGTTGTGCAGGGAGCCTGCCGCCAGTTCGACGTCGTCGGTGTCCACAGTGGCGTGTTGCGGCAGCAGGATCTTCACCGAGCCCGCGGTGACGTCCAGCTCCACGTCCACCTCGCGCGTCTGGATGTCCGCGTCGCTGAAGTCGAGGTCGCAGGAGCCCATCTTGTTGCGGACGATCAGTTCCCGCGGCACGGCCCAGCGGCCGCTGCGGCGCAGCTTCGACATGGTGTTGCGCAGTTCGAGGCGGGGCTTGGCCGCGGGGGCCGGCTGGGTTTCGGGGTGGACCAGGCCGGGGAGGTCGATGAGGACCGTGTTCAGCTCCGAGCGGGTCTTCGCCGCCAGCGCGGTGTCCGTCCTCGTGGTGAACTCGTCGAGGGTGATCAGTCCCTGGCCGATGGCCTTCTGCAGCAGCGCGACAACGTGCTCACGTTCGGCGTCGCTCACCCGGAGGGTGCGGGGGTCGACCGGATCGCTCACGACCTCAACCTATTCCTCGTCCAGACCATGTTCGATGGCGTACCTGGCCAGCTCGACCCGGTTGTGCAGCTGCAGTTTCCGGAGCGTCGACTGCACGTGGTTCTCGACGGTCCGGTGCGACAACACCAGCCGTTCCGCGATCTGCCGGGCGCTCATGCCCTTGGCCACCAGCCGGAGCACTTCGGTCTCCCGCTCGGTCAGCTGCGGCGCATCGTCGGCCTCGGCGGGAGCGGCTGCCATCCGGCGGTACTCGCCCAGCACCAGACCGGCCAGTCCAGCGGTGAAAACCGCGTCGCCGTGGGCAGTCCGGTTGACCGCGTCGACAAGTTCCTCGGCGGAGGCGGATTTCACGAGATAACCGGAGGCCCCCGCCTTCACCGCCTCCAGCACGTCGTCGTGGGCCCCGCTCGCGGACAACACCAGCACGCGCGTGCCCGGGAGTTCGCTGACGATCGTGCGGGTGGCGTCCACGCCGGACGCGCTGCCCAGGTTGAGGTCCATCAGCACGACGTCGGGGGTCACGGCCTTGGCGATCCGGACCGCCGCGTTCGCGTCACCGGCGGTGGCACGTACGTCGAAGCCGCGTTCGGTGAGGTCACGGGCCACGCCGTCGCGCCACAACGGATGATCGTCGACGACCATCACGGACACGCTCATCGCCCACCTCCCTTTCTCTGCCGCGCCTTCGGACGGGGAATGCGGATCTCCCACTCGGTGCCCTCCCCCGGAGCGGTGTCCAGGGTGATCGTGCCACCCAGATCGGACACCCGGCCGCGGATGGACCGGGCCACTCCCATCCGGCCCGCGGAGACCGCTTGGTCGAGCCGCCCGGAGGGGATGCCCTGGCCATCGTCCCGGACGCTGATCACGACCTGGTCACCCAGATCCTCGACCAGGACCCACGCGTGCGCGCCGGGACCTGCGTGCCGGGCCACGTTCAGCAGTGCCTCGCCGACCAGGGAGGTCAGTTCGGTGACGGTGGTCTCCGGCAGCTGGACGACCGTGCCGGGCACCGCGACCTGCACCGACGCTGTTGCCATCACCTGCAGCCGCGGCCGGAGATCGGCCGTGCCGTCGGCGGCGGACTCTGGTGGCGCGGCGGCCACGAGGGACCGCAAGGCGACTTCCTGCTCACCGGCGAGCCGGGCGAGTTCGGCCGCTTCCCCACCGAGCTCGTTGCCGCGTTTGCGCACGCGGGCGAGGATCTGCAGCACGCTGTCGTGGATGCTGCGGGCGAGCCGTTCCCGTTCGGCGGTCGCGGCCTCGGCCCGCAACGCCTGGGCCATGCGTTCTTGGGACCGGCGGGCGGTGACCGACGCGAGCCCGACCACGAAACCGGCGCCGACGAGCAGAACCGCGTCCCGCATGACATCCGTGTTGAGCACGTCCCTGGTCAGCCCGTTGGTGACCGCCACGACCAGTCCCGCCGAGATCCCGGCGATCTGCCCGCTCAGCACCGCCGCCGCGACCGCCGGCACACACGCCCACACGGTCGGGACCAGCGGAACGATGTCGACGATCTGCTGTGGCGAAAGGACCCAGGCTGACGCGCCCATCAACACGGCCGTGACCCCGAGGTCCGACCACACCACCCAGCCCCGGCGCCCCCACGGCCGCAGGTAGGCGGGCACGGTGAACAGCGACCACACGAACATGACGCCCAAGATCGTCCACGCCAGCCACGGCCGGACATACCCGCCCTGGTGCACGAACACGACCACGACCGCGAAGACGAACGTGACTATCCGCAGGATCGCGGTGCTGCGCCAGAGCGGGGAGGTGGCGTCATTCGGGGGCACGGCTCGGTTCCTGACTCGTTCCCGGCCGGGAGCCTTCGTCGTCCATGACGTCCACGGACTCGGGGTCCGCCTCGTTGTCGTGCACCAGCGACCGGATCCCCGCGTTCAGCACGGCCAGCAACGGCACCGCGAGCAGCGCCCCGGGAATACCACCGGCGACCAAGCCCGCGGTGATCGCGAGGACCACGGCCAAGGGGTGCAACCGGACCGCGCGACCCAGTAGCCACGGCTGCAGCACGTGCCCTTCCAGTTGCATGACCGCGACCACGATGCCCAGCACCACCAGCGCCTGCACCCATCCGTTGGCCACCAACGCGATCAGGACCGCGACCGTGCCCGCGATGACCGCACCCACGATCGGGATGAATGCCCCGAGGAACACCAACGTGGCCAGCGGGACCACCAACGGCACGCCCACGATCCACAGCCCGATGCCGATACCGAGGGCGTCCACCACAGCCACGGCAGCGGTGGCGCGCACATAGCTGACCAGCGACGAGAAACCCCTGCGCCCCGCGGTGTCCACCCGGTCACGCACGTTCGAAGGCACGCCCCGCATCAGGAACCGCCAGATCCCGCCGCCGTCGCTGAGGAAGAAGATCAGGATGAACAGGGTCAGCACGAACCCGGCGGCCAGGCGTTTTCACCGCCGCAAGTCCGTTGCTTTTCCCA
>CBIMJO010000675.1:0-5905 GCA_966244135.1 uncultured Actinocrispum sp.
CGGCAGGTCCCGGCACACCACCCGTCCCGGTCGTTCCGGAGATGCGCGACGTGACCCGGAAACGCCGCTCCCGTCCTGGTCGTCGAAGATCGGCGTCCCGTTGAGCGCGATCATGCCGGAGTCCGGCGTTTCCAGCAGGTTCAGGCAGCGCAGCAGGGTGGTCTTGCCGCCGCCGCTCTGCCCGATGATCGCGGTGATCGTGCTGTGGCAGACCGACAGCGACACGTCGTCGAGCACGGTCCGGCCACCGAACGACTTGCGCAGATGGGAGATCGCCAGCACCTCGGTCACGGGGTCACCTCCTGCGCCAGCAACGCCTTCGCCGCGCGCAACCGCCGACGCCGCTGCGCCGACAACGGCTTGCCCGCCTGAATCCTTCGCTCCAGCCACAGCAACCCCTGAGACAACGGATAACACATGACGAAGTAGATGACCGCGATCACCAGGTAGACCTCCAGCGCGCGGAACGTGGCCGACGTGATCAGCCGGCCCCGCGACATCAGCTCCGCCGCGGAGATCGTGACCAGCAACGATGTCGACTTCAGCAGATCGACGAGCATCGTGTTGGTTCCCGGCAGGGCGAGCACCAACGCCTGAGGCAGGACGACCTTCCGGAAGGTCGCCAGCTTGCCCAGGCCCAGTGCCTCAGCCGCCTCGCGCTGTCCACTGTGGACGCCTTTGATGGCGGACCGGAAGATCTCCGACAGGTAGGCGGCGTAGAACACGATCAGGCTGAGCGTGCCCGCCTGGAAGGTGTCCAGCCGGATGCCGACCGACCCGAGCCCGAAGTAGGTCAGGAAGATGACCGCGAGCAGCGGCACGTTCTTGAAGATCTCGGTGTACAGCACGGCCGGGATCCGCAGGACACGCCTGTGGCTGAGCCGGAGCAGCGCGACGCAGAGACCCAGCGCGGCCGCGCCGGCGAACCCGGCCGCGGCGTAGGCCAGGGTCTTCAGCAACCCCTGCCAGAGGGCCGGTGCGTACTCCGACCAAGGAACCTGGAACACATCCGCCTCCTTCAGATGCTCGGCGGAGCCCAGCCGGCCGGGCGGTCGACGCCCCGGCGCAACGGCGCGATGTGACCGGCGGGCTTGAGGAACTGGTCCGGGTAGCCGCCGTACTTCGTGATCAGCTTGGTCAGCTCGCCACTGGCGTACATCGCCCGGATCTCCTTCGAGATCGCGGCTTCCAGGGCGGTCGCCTGCTTGGGCAGGTAGAAGCTGGTCATGTACGAGCGGAAGTACTCGTACGCGGGCTGGGCCTTGACCTCGGCGTCCGACGGCGGCGTGAGGTACTGCGTCCTGATGCCCAGCTCAGGCCGGGCCTTCTGCGCGGCGATGATGATCAACGGGTCGAGGAAGCCGACGTCGGCGCGCCCGGCGCCGAGGTCGTCGATCACCCCGTTGCCGTCCGGGTAGGCCTGCAGCTTGGCGCCCGGCACGGCCTGGATCGACTTGACCCAGACGTAACCCTCCACAGTGGCCAGTCGCAGGTTCTCCAGGTCCTTGACGGTCTTGTACTCCTTGCCGGACTTCACGGCCATCGCGGGCGGCGAGTAGTACGGCGGATCGGTGAACAGGCCCTGTTTCTGCCGGTCGGCCGACCAGGCGATGCCGCCGATCGAGATGTCCACCCGCCGGGACTGGACGCCGGCGAGCATCCCGGCGAAGTCGGTGACCTCGGGCCGCACCTTCAGGTTCAGCTTCTTGGCCACCGCAGTCAGGATGTCGCTGTCCAGGCCGGTCAGGTCGCCGCCCTGGGAGTCGGTGTACGGGGCGTACGGCTGGATCGCGACCTTGAGCACGCCCGCCTCGATCGTGCCCAGGTCGTTCGCGGAACTGCTGGCATCCCCCGTGGAACACGCGGCGCTGAGTGCGACGACGAGCAGCGCGCTCAGAACGGCTTTCGACATGGCATCCGTCCTCACTGGCGTATGAAGTGGGACACACGGTAAGTCGGCGAAAGCCCAGGGTCACTGTTCGTTCCGACCAGACATTCCTGGCCGATCGGGCCACGCCACTGTACGTTTCATACAGGAGGTGATGGGCGAATGCTCACGTCCTCGATCGCCAACGAGGTCGCCGTGGACACGACCGCGATCATCGGGTTCAACGTGCTGATCACCGATCACGAGGGCATCGTGATCGGCAGCGGAGATCCGGCCCGGGTCGGCAGCTTCCACGAGGCGTCGGTCGAAGTCGTGCGAACCCTCACAGCGCGCAGCCACGACCGGGAAGCGGCCCAGAAACTCGCCGGCGTGGAACCGGGCATCACCCTGCCGCTTGTGCTGAACGGCGAAGCGGTCGGCACGGTGGGCATCACGGGGTCACCGGAGCAGGTCGTGAGCTTCGGCCGCCTGGTGCGCAACCAGACCGAGCTGCTGCTGCGCGAGTCCGTGCTGCTGTCGTCGCGGTTGTTCCGCGAGAAGGCGATCGAGGACCTGTTGCGGGACATCGCCCACTACGACCGCGAGACCGCCGAGCCCTCGCTGGTGCTGCGCCGTGCCTCGGAACTGGGCTACGACTTGTTGCTGCGGCGGGTGGCGGTCGTCGTCGAGGCCTCCGTCGAGCCCACGCGGATGATCCGCGCGCTGCGAAAGGTGTTCGACGACCCGCAGGACATCATCGGCAGTACCGGCGCGGGCCGATTCGTGGTGCTGGGTAAGGAAAGGAAGGATCTGCAGCTCGACTTCGGGCCCGGCTGCGTCACCGGAATCGGCGCCGTCGCCTCGACCGTGGCCTCATTGCACGATTCCTATCAGGACGCTTCGACCGCGTTGTACATGGCCGCCCGGCTCCCTGGAATCGGCCGTGTCGTGCACATCGACGATGTCCGCGTGCAGGAACTGGTCGCGTCGAGCGCCGAACACACTCGCGCGCGGTTCGTCCGCGGGCTGCTCGCGTCCCTTTCCGACCAGGCCGACTGGCCGGTGCTGCGGTCCACCCTGATCGCCTGGTGCGAGTCCGGGTTCAGCCTGGTCCGCGCGGCGGCGGACCTGCGGATCCACCGCAACACCCTGGTCTACCGGCTGGCCAAGATCGAGGAGCTCACCGGCCGGGACATGCGCGACGCGCGGTTCGCGGTCAAGCTCTACCTGGCCTGCGTCGCCGACCTGCTCGGCTGATACGGGTCGTCGGCGGGCAGCCAGGCCGCGGCCGACTCGATGCCCAGCGGGCCGATATCGCGGCCGATCGCCTCGACCGCGGCCAGCACGGCGGTGCGGCTCTCGTTCTGGCGCGACACCAGCGACCAGGTCCAGTACGGCGCCGGGTCGATCACCGGCCGCTGGATCAGGTCCGGCGGCAACGGTGTGGTCTGGCCTTTCGGGTTGTTCAGCACCGGGCGGCGCAGCCGGCGGATGTGGTCGAAGAGCGCCGGGCCGGTGACGCCGCCATCGTCGACGTGGAGGATCGAGGCACCGGTGGCCTGGGCGAACTCCTCTGCGTAGACGTTCCAGGACTCCCAGGTCGCAGTGTCGGCGTCGATGAGGACGACCAGGTCCTTCGCGCGGACCGGAGCCGTCCCGCCGGGGCTGATCGCGTAGAGCCGGTCCGCGCCGATAAGCCGTCCCTGCAGGCCGAGCCGCGTGAGGTCGGCGGAACGGACCCAGCAGATCGCCAGGTCGATGCTCTGGTCGGCCACCCGGCGCGCTTGAGTGTGCGACGGCATCACCCAGGCGTCCACGTGCACCTGCGCCACCCCGGACACCCGCTCGAGCAGGTCGGCCGGCCGCCAGTTGACGTACCCGAGCCGGACGGGTTCGGTCGCCGCCAGCCCTACCGCCGCGCGGCGCAGCTCGTCCGCCTGCGCCAGCAGCGCCCGGGTCTTGGGCAGCAGCGACTCGCCGCACTCGGTGAGCGTGACCGAGCGGCGGTCGCGGTCGAACAGACGCACGCCCAGGTCCCGTTCCAGGGCCTTGATCTGCTGGGACAGCGAGGGACCGGCGATGTGCAGCCGCGCGGCGGCCCGGCCGAAGTTCAGTTCCTCGGCGACGGCCACGAAGTAGCGCAGCTGGCGGAGCTCCATATCCCGACCTTAATGCGGTAGGAGGCTGCGCCTACCACCAGCGAGAAAGCTTGACGTGGTCAGCGGCCCGCAGCGGGGTCACCATCGGGGCACAGCAACCAATCCAGCTCAGCGGAACCCGCTGTGCGGGTACCGCACGCCCTGAAGGAGAACGATCATGAAGGTCGCCGTCATCACCGGTGCGTCCCAAGGAATCGGCGCCGCACTGGTCGACGCCTACCGCAAGCTCGGCTACGCGGTGGTCGCGAACTCGCGCTCCATCACGCCGTCCGACGATCCCGAAGTCCTGACCGTCGCAGGTGACATCGCCGATCCGGCCGTCGGCGCCCGTGTGATCGAGCAGGCTCTGGCTACGTTCGGCCGCGTGGACGCCTTGGTCAACAACGCGGGCGTGTTCATCGCGAAGCCGTTCACCGACTACACCGACGCCGACTACGACCTCGTGACCGGCGTGAACCTGCGCGGCTTCTTCGAGATCACCCGCAAGGCCGTCGCGGCCATGAACGACGGCGGGCACGTCGTCAACATCACGACGAGCCTGACCGACCACGCCAACTCGTCGGTGCCGTCGGTGCTGGCGTCGCTGACCAAGGGCGGCCTGAACGCGGCCACCAAGTCGCTGGCGATCGAGTACGCGTCCCGGGGCATCCGGTTCAACGCGGTGTCCCCCGGCATCATCCGCACGCCGATGCACCCCGAAGAGACCCACGCGGCGCTCGCGGGCCTGCACCCGGTCGGCCGGATGGGCGAGATCAGCGACATCGTGGACGCCGTGCTCTACCTGGAGAACGCCCCGTTCGTCACCGGCGAGATCCTGCACGTCGACGGCGGCCAGAGCGCTGGGCACTGAGCCATGCGACCGTGGGCGCTCGTCGGGCAGGCAGCCGCCGCACTGGCCGCAGGCATGGGTGTGGGCCGGTTCGTGTACACGCCGATCCTGCCGTTGATGCCGTTGTCGCCCCGGCTGGGCGCGGAGATCGCGACCGCGAACTACGTCGGCTACCTGGCCGGTGCGCTGGTCACGATCGCCGTGCCCGCGCTGACGCGGTCGCTCGCGGTGCTGCGTGGCGCTTTGGTCGTGCTCGTGGCGTCGTTGGCGATCATGCCGGTGACGCGCACTGCGGAGGTCTGGCTGGCGACGCGGTTCGTCGCCGGGGTCGCGAGTGCGTTGGCCTTCGTGATCGCGGTCAGCGCGTTGCTCGCCGGGCTGCAGGGTCACCTGATCGGATGGGGTTTCGGCGGTGTCGGCGCTGGGATCGCGCTGTCCGGCGTTCTGGTCACGGGGACCTGGCAACAGTCCTGGTGGGACGCGACCGCGCTGGCGGTTGTGTGCACGATCCTCGCGTGGCGGCTGCCCATGCCCGACCATCAGGAGCGGACGACTGAGACGCGCACGCGGCCGCACTGGTTCGTCGCGCTGGTGGCGAGCTATTCGTTGGAGGGCATCGGTTACATCATCGCCGGGACGTTCCTGGTCGCCGCCATCGACCAGACCGCGCCCGGCTGGGTCGGCAGGGGCGCGTGGATCCTCGTCGGCCTGGCCGCCCTGCCGTCGCCCGCACTGTGGGCGTGGCTGAGCCACACGTGGTCTCGCCCAACGCTGCTCACGCTGGCCCTGGCTGTACAAGCGATCGGGATCGCGTTGCCAGTGCTCGGCGGTGGCGCGGCGCTGCTCTCAGCCGTCCTTTTCGGTGCCACCTTCATCGGCATCGGCACCCTCTCCCTGGCCATCGGCGCCCACCTGCGGGTCCCGCGGGCGGTCGCCATCCTCACCACCGCCTACAGCCTGGGCCAGATCCTCGGCCCGGTTGCGGTCACTCCGTTGCTGCACAACGGTTATCACCTCGCGCTGCTGTCCGGCGCGGGTCTCGTCGCCCTC
>CBIMJO010000676.1:0-5900 GCA_966244135.1 uncultured Actinocrispum sp.
GGGCTATTGGCATCACGCCTACGGCCATTTGGGCCTGATGACCGGCCAGCCGAACAATTACAATTTCAACGATTCCAATCGCGAGTGGGACTCGCGCTTCCGCACCACTTTCCGTAGCGATCACCCCGGCGGCGTCCAGTTCGTGCTGCTCGACGGCTCCGGCCGGCACCCCTACCGGGCGCCGCACCTGCACTTCATGATCGCCAAGCCGGGCTTCCACACCCTGGTGACCCAGCTGTTCGTCAAGGGCGGCGACTACCTCGACTCCGACACGGTGTTCGGCGTGAAGGACGGCCTGATCGTCGACTTCGCCGAGCAGGACGGCCCCACCCCCGACGGCCGCGAACTGGATACGTGGCATCGCGTCGGCTTCACGTTCCACATCTCCGGAGAATGACGATGAGCTACGACACCGACGTCCTCGTGGTGGGGACCGGCCCGGCCGGTGGCGCGGCGGCGCTGCTGCTGGCCACCTACGGGATCAGGACCATCGTGGTGAACAAGTACGGCTGGGTGGCCAACACGCCCCGCTCGCACATCACCAACCAGCGCACCATGGAGGTGCTGCGGGACCTGGGCATCGAGCACGAGGCCCTGGCGCTGGGCACACCACAGGAGCTGATGGGCGACACCGTGCTGTGCACGTCCATCGCGGGCGCCGAGATCGGCCGGATCACCAGCTGGGGCACGGGCGCGAGGTCGGCGACCGAGTACCTGGCGGCCAGCCCGAGCCCGATGGTCGACCTGCCGCAGACTTACCTGGAGCCGATCCTGGTCAGCAACGCGGCCGCGCGGGGCGCGAAAGTCCGGATGGACACCGAGTTCCTGTCGTTCGAACAGGACGCCGACGGGGTCACCGCGACGCTTTTCGACCGGGTGCGAAATGACGAGTACACGATCCGCGCGAAGTATCTGATCGGGGCCGACGGCGGCCGCAGCAAGGTGGCCGACCTGGCCGGTCTGCCGATTTCCGGGCAGACCGGGAAAGCCGGCAGTATGAACATCACGTTCACCGCGGATCTGAGCCGATATGTCGCGCACCGGCCGAGCGTGCTCTATTGGGTCATGCGGCCTGGCGCAGGCACCGGCGGCATCGGAATGGGCCTCGTGCGCATGGTCCGGCCGTGGAACGAGTGGTTGCTGGTGTGGGGATACGACATCGACCAGCCGCCGCCGGAGGTGACGGCCGAGGAGGCCACCGCGATTGTCCGCGACCTTGTCGGCGACCCGGATCTGCCAGTGGAGATCACGTCGACGTCGTTGTGGACGGTGAATCACAACTACGCCACCGAATACGCCAATGGTCGCGTTTTCTGCGCGGGCGACGCGGTTCACCGCCACCCGCCGTCAAACGGGCTCGGCTCCAATACGTCCATTCAGGACTCGTACAACCTGGCGTGGAAACTGGCCATGGTGATCCGGGGTCAGGCCGGCCCGGCCCTGTTGGACACTTATTCGCGGGAACGCGCCCCGATCGGCAGGCAGGTGGTCGACCGGGCGAACCTCAGCCGGGACCAGTTCGGGCCGATCTTCGCAGCACTGGGCATCTCCGAGGACACCGACGCGGCCGGGATCGAGGCGGGCATGGCGGCGGTTCTGGCCGAGGACGCGGAGGGCGCGAAACGGCGCCGGGAACTGGAGGCCGCGGTCGAGCTGAAGAACTACGAGTTCAACGCGCACGGGGTCGAACTCGACCAAAGATATGTGTCCTCGGCGGTGCTCGAGCCGCTCGCGGAATTGCACCCGGACGACCATGAACTGTTCCACCGGCCGAGCGCCCGGCCGGGCGCCAAACTGCCGCACGTCTGGCTGGTCGGCCGGGACGGCCGCCGGCTGTCCACCCTGGACCTGGTCGGCCACGGGCGGTTCACGCTGGTCACCGGGCTGGCCGGAACCGCGTGGGTGACCGCGGCGAAGATCGTGAGCGAAGAGTTGCGGTTGGACCTCGCCGTCGCACGAATAGGTGACATTGGCGCGCGGGACGCGTACGGCGACTGGAGCCGGGTCGCGGGGGTGCCGGAAGTGGGAACACTGCTGGTCCGACCCGATGGCTACATAGCGTGGCGCCGTGATGACGATGAGAATGCGGAGTCGGAACTTCGGGTCGCCATGCAGCGGATCCTGGCCCCCGAACCCGCGTTGACCAGGTGAGATAACGGGCCGGTCGAAATGGTGACCGGCCCGTTGCCTGTTACGCCGCCAATCGAGTGAGGATTAGCGATCACCCAGCGGACCATGCTATTTTTCAGTTGCCGCAGGCACTCCGGGGACCGCCGCCGCTGAGAATCGGGCTTGACATGTTCGCGTTGAAGACCCTCATCCGCTGGGTCAACATGCTCACTCATCCCCGCTCAATCCCGCGCACGTCCTCGGAGAACTGCTCGGAGTGCGCACGCCGATGGCAGGCGTCGGGCTACGATCCGGCCGTGCGCTGCCCGGCCCACCGGCTCAACTACCGAGAGCAGCCCGAATAACGCCCTGCACGGCGGCGTTGACCCGCTCGGCGCCACCGGCCGGCTCGCCGGCGTCCAGCCAGGCGATAACGGCCTCCATCGTCACCGCGGGCACCAGCCGCGCCGCCCATTCCCGCCACTGCGGATCGGCGATCTCGGTCAAATAGGAAAACGCGATGGACCGCGATTGCGCGGTCATCGAATCGACCACATCGCGGAACTCCGGTTCCCTGGCCGCGTGCCGGAACACCAGCCGGTAACCATTCGGATCGGCCGAGGCCGCGCGCAGCAGTGCCGGAATCGTCTGCTCGTCATAAGTACCCGGGCCAATGGTCTCGCTCAGCCGCTCCAAAGCGTGTTTCAGGACCGCCTGATAAAGGTCCTTTTTGGAGTCGAAATGCCGGTAGAGCAGAACCCGCGTGATCCCGGCCTCGGCGGCCACGTCGTCCAGCCCGGTGGCGGCGTAGCCCGACCGCGCGAAGGCCCGCGTCGCCGCGCCGAGGATCTGCGCCCGGCGCTCGACCCGACCCAGCCGCTGGACCACACCACCTCCTTGTTGACTCGCGAGTATATGAGTACCGTTGTTTACACCAGCATATACAACTTGAAGTAAACATGGGGGTCAGATGATCCGCACCCAGACGGCCACCGGCGACCCGGCCTGGCTGGCCACCGACTACGCCGAGGTCAAGCAGCTGCTGACGGACGACCGCCTCGGCCGCTCGCACCCGGAGCCGGAGAAGGCCTCCCGCACGGGTGATTCGGCCCTGTTCGGCGGCCCGATGGGCAACTTCGAGACCGAGCAGGCCGACCACGCGCGGATGCGGGCGTTGCTGCAGCCGCACTTCTCGGCCAAGCACATGCGGGCGCTGCGGCCCCGCGTCCACGACCTGGCGTCCTCGCTGATCGACGACCTGCGCTCACCCGCCGACCTGCAGGCGTCGCTGGCCACGCCGCTGCCGATCCTGGTGATCTGCGAGCTGCTCGGCGTGCCGTACGAGGACCGCGACCAGTTCCGCGCCTGGAGCGTGGCCGCAGGCACCTTCACCGACCGCGACGCTTCAGCGCAGGGCCTGGCCGCGCTGTACGGCTACGGGCTCTCGCTGGTGGCCAAGAAGCGGGCCGACCCGGGCGACGACGTGATCTCACGGCTCTGTGAGACCGAGTCCGACGAGGCCGCGGCCCAGCTGTCGATGGCCCTGTTGTTCGCCGGGCACGAGACCACGGTGGTGCGCATCGGGATGGCGCTCATGCTCCTGCTCCGCGAGCCTGACCGGTGGAAACGGCTGGCGGCGGACCCCGCGCTGATCCCGGCCGCGATCGAGGAGACGCTGCGGTGGCCCACTGAACTCCAGTACATCCGCCACGGCGGCCTGCCCCGGTACGCGCGGACCGACTTCACCGTCGGCGAGGCCCAGGTGTGCACCGGCGATCTGGTGCTGCTGAGCCTCAGCAACGCGAACCTGGACGCCTCGGTGTTCCCCGAGCCGGAGCGGTTCGACATCACCCGCGATGCCACCGGGCACCTGACGTTCGGCCACGGCATCCGCTACTGCCTGGGCGCGCCGCTCGCCCGGATCGAGCTGCAGGAGACCCTGGGCCAGCTGATTCCCCGGTTCCCGGACATGCGGCTGGCCGTCCCGGCGGACGAGCTGCGGTACCGGACCGAGACGCTGACCGGCGGCCTGATCGAACTCCCGGTGACTTGGGAGTAACCACGCGCGTCAGTCGTCGTTCCTTTCGATAAGAGGTCTTTTCGGATCCGCTCGAAAGGGGATCACGCGTGACCTATCAACGCGACATTCTCAGCGAGCACATCGCCTTGGTCATCACGGGCGCGCCGGATGCGTTGAACTGGTTGAAGGACCGCCTCTCTGGCAAACCCGCAGCCTCTGGCTGCAGCACCCGGACCGTGGTGTCGTCGCTGGCTGGCCCGACCGCGATCATCACCCTGGGAACCGTGCTGTACAACGATTTCCTGGCCCTGCTCGGCCGCCCGATCGGTCCAGGCGACATGGCTTAGGAGGTTGGGCCCAGGCACAACGGATGTGCCTGGGCCCAACCGGCTTACAGCTTCGCCAGGTCGACGGCTGCGGCCATCGCGGCATTACCCGCGTCGGACGGGTGCAGGTGGTCGCCAGCGTCGTACTCCGGCCGGATCTTCAACGGGTCAGTGGGATCCGCGAGCGCCGAGGCGAAGTCCACGACGCCGTCGAACGTTCCACTGTGCAGCACGAAGTCGTTGATGCCCTGGCGGGTCCGCTCCAGTCCTTCGTCGTAGCCCTCCCAGCCCTTGAACGGGGTGATCGGCGAGGCCAGCACCCGCACGCCCTTCGCGTGCATGCGGGCCACGAACTCCTTGTAGGCCGCGGCGTACTCGTCCGGGCGGTCGTTGCGCGGGTCGTGGATCATGTCGTTGATGCCCTGCAACAGGATCACCGTCTTGACGTTGGTCCTGTTGATGGTGTCGTCATCGAGCCTGGCCAGACCACTGCGGCCCCAGTCCAGGTTGCTGCCGTCGAGCATCAGCCGGCCCGCGCTGATCCCGGAGTTGACGATGCCGAAGTCCTTGGTGCGGCCGGCGAGGTAGTCCGGCCAGCGGTGGTTCGAGTTCGTCGTGGTGTAGCCGCCGTCGGTGATCGAGTCGCCGAACGTGACCACGGTCCCCTTCGCACCCGAGCCGCGCACGTCGATCTCCTCGACATAAACCCAGGAGCCGATCTTCTGGTCGAAGCCCGCACCCGACTCGTCGAGCGCGTGGTCCCCGGTCGTGGTCAGGTAGTTGATCTGGTTCGCCGCCGGGTGGTACGTCGCCGGGCCGGACCCCTGCGAGGTGTACAGGCTCACCACCAGGTCCGTGTCGGCCGGGAACGTCATGGCCACCGGGTCGCTCTGGACTTCGGCCCCCGCGGGGATGGTGACCGTCGGCTGGCCGGAGAACGTCAGCTGCCGCATGGTTCCCGGCTTGGCGTCCGGCACCTCGGAGCTGACCCCCAAGGCGATCGACGACTTGTCCACCACCAAGGGGCTGGTACCAAAGCGGTTCGAGAACCGCACTCGCGCGCTCGTTCCACCGACACTGGAGTGCAGGACGTTGCGGACCGATCGGTTGGCGAACCCGTTGGGCGCCCACCAGGCCGGTGCCGCCTGCGCCGCACCCCACGTGCCGGCCCAGTCCTCAGTGGACGGTTTCCCGCCGAACACCTCGACCTCGGCCAGCGACAGGTAGTTGCGGCCGTTGAGCTGGACCATCACATGCCTGCCAGGCACATTCGGCTGCACTGTGGTCACAACCGGTGCCGCGCCGGTCATGTGCGCCGACCACACGCCGTTCTTCTTGGCCTGGTCGGCCGGAGCCAGGTTCGTGTCGAACGGCGTGTTCGACACGAACACCCAGAAGTCGTTCAACCGGTCGGCACAGCAGTCCGTGCGGTTCCAGACGTTGAT
>CBIMJO010000677.1:0-5896 GCA_966244135.1 uncultured Actinocrispum sp.
GAGGTCATGCCGCCCTTGCTGGCACCTGTGGAGATCCACTTTCCCTGGTAGATCCTCTTCAGCGCCTGCACGATCCGGTGATGGTCGGTGGCCGCCTGCCAGATGTTCAGGTCGTCCCAGTCCGGGTTCGCGGGCCGCGACGGCGTGAAGAAACGCTGTTCGGTCGAGATCTGGTTGCCGTCGATGAGCGTGGTCGGCTCGGCGCGGAACGGCGTGGTCCGCATGTTGTAACCGCTGGTGTGCAACACCATCGGCCGGTCGGTGGACTTGTGCAGCAGTTGGAACCGCTGCTCGAACGTGCCCGCCGACGGGTGCCGGTGGTCGACGTACTGCTTGAAGCTCAGGATGAAGAACCGGTAGCCCGCTGGGGGTGTCGCCGACTCGGAGACGACCGTCAGCCCGGGGACCGCCTTGAGCTGGTCCAGAATGTCCCCCTGGGCCGGCGCCGCGCCGGCGACACCCGCCAGCCCGACCGTCAACGCGCTGGTCAGACCGGCCACCAGGACCCGTCTCATACCGCTGAACACACCGACTCTCCTTACGCTCGGAAGACCGCGAGTCTGGCGCACTCATGCCACGGGCCGGTAGCTACGGAAGTGCTAAGGCGTGGCGAGCGCCTCCGTGGGCGAGAGCCTGCTGGCCCGGATCGCCGGGTACAGGCCGGCCACCACACCGATCACCATCGTCGCCACGACCGCGCCACCGGACGCCCACACCGGCACCACTGAGGGCCAGTTCTGGTACGCCGCATAGGACGCGGTGACCACGACGCCGAGCACCATCCCACCGAGCCCGCCCAAGGCCGACAACAGCAGGGACTCCGCGAGGAACTGCACGCGGACCTGGCCCCTGGTCGCGCCGAGGGACCGCCGCAGGCCGATCTCAGCACGGCGTTCCAGAACCGAGATGACCATGGTGTTGGCCACCCCGACCCCGCCGACGAGCAACGCGACGGCGCCGAGCCCGAGCAGCAGACCGTTCAGCGTCTGGTCGGTGGCCTGCTTGGCGGCCAACGCATCCGACGGCCGGGACACCGAGACCTCGTTGGGGTGTTCGGGGTTCGCGGTCGCTGCCAGCACGTTCTGCACTGCCTCAACGGAATCCTCGCGGGCACGCGTGTACACCGTGGTGGCGTAGCCGTCGAACCCCATCTCCTTGGCAACCGGCCAGCCGACGAGGGCCTCGGTGTCCAGTTCGGACGCGAGCGGAACGTCGTTGAGCACCCCGACCACCGTGAACCACTGCCCGCCCAGGTAGACGCTCTGCTCCGGCCCCGCCCCGCCGACACCCAGCCGCTCGGCCGCCTTGTGCCCGAGGACGACCGCCGGGTAGCGGGCGTTGGCCTCGTTGAGGAACGCCCCGCTGGCAACGCTCGCGCCGACCGTTCCCATCAGGTCGGTTCTCGTTGCCAGCACGGCGATCCCACCCGATTCAGCGGTGGGGATCTTGTCGTTCCGGTAGACGTGCGCGCCGACGATCTTGCCGGTGGCAGTGGTCGACTGCACCGGGCCGATCCGCCCGATCATCGAGATGGCTTCGTCCGGCAGGTGGCTCTGCTCGCCGAACAGCGACTGCCCCGGCCCGACCGTGAGCAGGTTCGTGCCCAGCGCCGCCAGCTGACGGTCGAGATTCTCCCGGCTGGACGTGGAAATCCCCACCACCCCCACCATCGCCGCGATCCCGATCGCGATCCCCAGCGCCGACAGGAAAACCCGCAACGGCCGCGCCCGCAACCCCGCCCCACCCACCCGGACGACATCCCGGATCCGCAACCGCGCCGGCCGCAACCGCCCCCTATTCACAACAGCCACCACCCATCCGACGGCAGCCCCAAGCCACCCGTAGAAGCCGGTCTCGCCTCCGCATCACCGGCACGAACTCGACCCACCAGCCACCGATCACCGTCAGCACAAGCCACATACCCCGGCCAACGGCACCCCTCATCGGCACGGAACTCAGACCCCGGCAGCTGGGCACCTGAATGCGGCCCTCCACCACTGGCACAAGCCAAGTGCCCCCACTTCTCGGGGCGACGTTCTTGTCCCCGGCAACCACCCGCGTCGTGGCGATGGCCTCCTCGAGACCATTGGTGACGAGTGTCCGCTCCGCACTGATCTCGCCTCAGCCGCCGCCCATCGGGCGACCATCCGACGCCATCGGCGCGGAACTCGGGCTTCAGCCATCGCCCAGCCGCAAACTGGTTCCGGCCGCTGACCGGAGACACAGACGCCACCTCCACATCACCAGCACGGAACCCCCGCCCCAACCACGAGCCATCCGCAGGCTGGCTCCCGTCGCGGACGCGAGACACGCGCGCCCGCCCCACTTCCGCATCACCGGCAGGGAACTCGCGCTTCAGCCACCAACCAGCCACACGCTGGTCACCACCGCCGGAGCCAGACACAGGTGCCAGCCGCACCTCCACATCACCGGCGCGGAACCCACGCCCCAGCCAACGGCCAGCCACAGACTGGCTGCCGCCGCTGCCGCGAGACACGTATGCCAGCCCCACTTCCGCATCACCGACGTGGACCTCGCACCTCGGCCATCGCCCAGCCGCGCGCTGGTCACCGCCGCCGGAGCGACACACCGACGTCAGCCGCGCCCTCGCATCACTGGCGCGGAACCCACGCCCCAGGCGCCAGCCAGCCACACGCTGCCCACAGCCGCCCGAGCGAGATGCGCGCTCCTGCGGTCGCGCGCCGAACTGCGACCCAACCCCGGAGACCCAGAACTGAGTTGCCCGTGGACGGCCGCCCACCCAGAACCCGTCACTGATGTCGACCGCCGCCCGGCTGGTGCGCAGCTTTCGCTGCTGTGTCGGGTCAGGCATGGCTCACCTGACCGTCCCGCATGGATACCTGCCGGGGCAGGCTCGTGGCGATGTCACGGTCGTGGGTGATGATCACGACGGTTGTTCCGGATGCGTGCAGCCCTCGCAGCAGTCCCAGCACACCCGCGCCGGAGGTGGTGTCAAGGTTGCCGGTGGGCTCGTCGGCGAGGAGCAGGGCGGGGTTGCCCACCACTGCTCGTGCGATCGCGACGCGCTGCCTTTCACCTCCTGACATCTCGTGTGGCCGGTGGTCCAGCCGGTGTTGCAGTCCAACGCGTTCCAGCGCGTCGACCGCGCGCCGTCGACGCTCCTTCAGCCCCGCGCCCGTGTACAGCAGTCCGTCCGCCACGTTGTCCACAGCGGACACCCACCCGCCAGATGGAACTGCTGGAACACGAACCCGAGCACTGTAGCGCGCAGGGCCGACAATTCCTTGTCCGTCAGGGTGTGCACGTCGTACCCGTCGACGAACACTGTGCCCTCGCTCGGGCTGTCCAGGGTGCCGATCATGTTGAGCATGGTCGACTTGCCGGATCCCGACGGGCCCACGATCCCCACCAGCTCACCGGGTTCGATGGTCAACGAGACATCCCGCAACGCATGCACGCCACCGGGATAGCTCTTGCTGACGCCACGCAGCTCGACCACCGCGTTCACCGCGGCACCCCCACCATGGTGCCCTCGGCGATCCCCGCTCCACTGATCTCTACCATACCCCCGGCGAACATCCCGGTCGCGACGGGGACATACTTCGTGCCGTTCTCCGAGACGACCTGCACGCCGTAGCCACCTTCGGCAAGCGCGACCAACGCACCGACCGGAACCGCGAAGACGTTGTCCCGCTTGCTGGACACCAAGGTCACGTCAACAGGCGCCGCGTCCAGCTTCCCCACCGCGTTCTGATCCGCCAGTGCGACAACGACTTGAATCGTACTCGTCGGCGATTGTCCCTGCTGCTGGGCGGGTTTCGACGTAGCCACCGAGCCGACAGAAGTCACCGTCCCAGCCACCGCCTTACCGTCAGGCAACGTCACGGTCGCCGAAATCCCTTGGCTGACAAGGTGTTGCTTGGTGACGTCAAGGTCCACGGTCACCGTCCTGGTCGTGCCGGTGAACGTGAAGACCGGTCCGCCCGCAGCGCCGCCGACCTGCCCCTTGATCTCAGCAACCCGCACATCCCCTGACACAACAGCGACATCAGTCGGCGCGACCGAGCCGGTCTCGTCCCGCCCTTGCGCCTTCTGCCACTTCTTCACAGCGGTGGCAGTCGACGAGGTGAACTCGTCATCGACGGTGAACCCGCTGTACCCCAAAGCTTTCAGGTTCTCCTCGAGTTGCCGCACGTCGTTACCGGACGTGCCCGACTTCAACACACGATAGGGTGGAATCGTGCCGTACAACGCGGGCACCGGCTTGTCGTCGACCGAGTACGCGGTCTTGCCGCGCGTGACGACGTCCCCGGCCGAAGGTAACCAAGTGAGTGTTCCTTGACCGCTTCGGGTGAGCGTGCTGGGCGTGCCGTAGCCGAGCGTGCCGGAGACTTTCTCCGTACTGGTCAACGTGGTCTTGGCGACCTTGGCCGTACCAGGCGGCCCACCGGTGGCCGGTGGCGGCGCCGGGTCGCTCCCGCCGAACCCGAACGCCGCCACACCCCCAGCGCCGACCACGACGACCGCTGCCCCGACGCCGATCGCCAGGCGGGTAGCTCGTTTCATTTGCCCGGCCGCCCTGGAACCTTGTCCTTGCAGGCGTCCATCGCCTTCTGCACGGCCGGGCTGTTGCGGTCGAGGTCGGCGAACGCGCCCAGGCCCAGCAGGGGACTGTTGGGATCCGGGTCAGGCACGTCGACACCGTTGTCCCGCATGCACTTCGTGAACTCCCGCAGCTGGTCGATCATCTTCGGGTCCAGTTTGGACAGGTCACCGCCGCCCGGCAGGTGCTGCTTGCAGGCGTCCATCGCCTTCTGGAACGCCGGGCTGGTGCGGTCGATCGAGGCGGCGCCCGCGCCGAACCCGCCGTCCGGGTCGGGGTCCGGCATGTTCACCCCGTTCTCGCGCATGCATTTGGCGAACGAGGCCATGTCCCCCTGAGCCGCGGCCGATGACGGTGCCGCCGAACCGGAGCTGCCGTTCGCGGAGGCCACGCCGTCCGCGGGTTTGCCGGTTCCACAACCGGCCAGCGCCAGCACGACGCTGAGAGCCAACAGGATTCGCATGGGACACAGTCGAGCAGGACCGCGATAACCTCCCCATAACCTCGGTTGTTTACGAGCGCGTTATGGCCTTGTCCTCGATGATGGTGACGTGCGAGTACTTGTGGTCGAGGACGAGCCGATCCTCGCGGACGCGATCGCGGAGTGGCTGCGCCGGGAGGCGTTCGCCGTCGATGTGGCACTGGACGGCGACTCCGCGCTGGAACGGTTGGCGGTCAACGACTACGACGTCCTCGTGCTGGACCGGGACATCCCGGTGGTGCACGGCGACGAGGTGTGCCGGTCGGTCGTGGCCTCCGGAGCGGCGACCCGGATCCTGATGCTGACGGCCGCGGCGGCGGTGCGGGACCGGGTCGCGGGACTCGGCCTGGGCGCCGACGACTACCTGCCCAAGCCGTTCGCGTTCGTGGAACTTTCCGCGCGCGTGCACGCGCTGCTGCGGCGAACCCGCCCGGCGGCGCCGCCAGTGCTGGAACGCGCCGGGCTGCGGATCGACCCGGCGCGCCGTGAGGTCAGCCGGGACGGGGCGGCGATCGCGTTGGCCAACAAGGAGTTCGCGGTGCTGACCGAACTCGTCCGCGCCGAGGGCGCGGTGGTGTCGAGCGAGCAGCTGCTGGAGAAGGTGTGGGACGAGAACATCGACCCGTTCACCAACGTCGTGCGGGTGACCATGATGAAGCTGCGCCGCAAGCTCGGCGACCCGCCGCTGGTGGAGACGGTGTCCGGCGTGGGGTACCGGATCCCATGAACCGCCTGCTGCCCCGCAACTGGACCACCCGCGGCCGGCTGACGGCGATCTACGGCGGGCTGTTCTTCCTGGCCGGCGCGATCCTCGTGGCCGTGACGTACGT
>CBIMJO010000678.1:0-5881 GCA_966244135.1 uncultured Actinocrispum sp.
GCGACGCACCTCGGCCTGCCATCGTTGGCCGACATCAACGGCGCCGACGCCAAGGAGGGTGCCGGCTGGGTCCCGCTCAACGCCGTCGGACACACCCGTTGGAATGCGGCGTTCGCTTACCTCGACCCAGCGCGGGACCGGCCGAACCTGCGCATCGTGGGCGACGCGATGGCCGTGCGCCTGGTGATGCGGGGTGAGCGCGCCACAGGCGTGGAGATCGTGCGAGACGGCAAGGCCGAGAGGGTCTTGGCGGACCGGGTGATTCTCGCGTCGGGCGCCTACGGCACCCCGCCATTGCTGATGCGCAGCGGAATCGGGCCGGAGACGGTGCTGCGCGACCTGGGTGCGCCGGTGGTTCTGCCGCTGGCCGGGGTCGGCGCGAACCTGATCGACCATGCCAAGGTTCATCTGGCGCTGGAGCCGACGACGGCGCTGGTCATGCCGAGCCACGGCGTGTACGTTCCCCAGTCGTTGCTCAAGGTCCGGTCCGGCATGGCCGCGGACGACCACTGGGATCTGCACGTCGTGCCGACCGCCGGGCCGGGTGAGGACGAGCGTGGCCGTTTCGTCGGCCCGTTGACGGTCGCGCTGTACGTGTTCGTGCTGGCGCCGCGGTCGCGTGGGTTCGTGCGTGCCACGTCGCTGGATCCGCTGGCCGCGCCGAGGATCGACCACGGCTATTTCACCGACCCGGACGGCCACGACCGCCAGGTGGCGATGGACGGCGTCGACCTGGCGCACAAACTCGCCGAGACCGCCGCGGTGAGCGAGCTGGCCACGCTCACGCCGTGGTCTGCCGCCCGCCGCGAGGCGATCGGCACGCAACCGGCCGGATACTGGCATCCCGTCGGCACCTGCGCGATGGGGCCGGTGGCGGGTGCGGACGGGCGGGTCCACGGGTTGTCCAATGTGTACATCGGGGACGCTTCGCTGATGCCGGTGATCCCACGCGCGAACACGCATCTCAGCACGGTCGCGGTCGCGGAACGGCTGGCCGCCTCGCTGCGCGGCGTGGACCCGCTCGGCGGATAGCGGTCACCCGGTCCGCAGGGCAGGCTTCGCAGGCATTCAGAGAGGAGAGCCAGGTGCGCTCGGGCCGCGTTTCGGTGTTCATCGTCTTCGTGCTCAACGGCCTCATCGCCGGCTCGTGGGCACCACGCATACCCACGCTCGCCGAACGGATCGGGGCGAGCCCGGGTGTGCTCGGTCTGGTTCTGCTCGGCGCGAGCATCGGGCTGGCCGTGTCCGCGTCGTTCGCGGGCCGGTTGTGTGCCCGGTTCGGCGCTCGCGTCATCGTGCTCGTGTCGGCCGTCGTCGCCGCGGGGATACTGCCCGTCCTCGCGATGGTCGCGTCGCCGCCGCAGCTCGGCGTCGCCCTGGTGGTGCTGGGCGCGTCGTTCGGGGTGTTCGACGTGTCGATGAACATCGCAGCTGTGACCGTCATCCGGCGCTTGGAACGGCCGTTGATGCCGGTTTTCCACGGCGGGTTCAGCTTCGGCGCGCTCGGCGGTTCGCTGGCGGCCGCGTACGCCGCCGGCCGGCGCGTCGACCTGCTCACGTACTTCAGTGTGGCCGCCGTCGTCTCGCTGGCCATCATCGCGGGCGTGATCCGGTTCGTGCCCACGGAAGAACGCTCCACCAGCGGCGACCACGGCCGGCTCGACCGCGGCATGCTCCGCCGGCCGGTGCTGTGGCTGCTGGGCAGCATCACATTCGTCTCCGCCATCGTCGAGGGCTCGAACGCCGACTGGGCCGCGTTGTTCGCGGTCCGCGAGCGTGGCATGTCCGAGGCGGCCGGTGCGCTGATGTTCTCGGTCTTCGTCATCGCGATGGCCGTCATCCGGCTGGTGGGTGACCGGATCCAGCGCCGGTTCGGCCCGGTCCGCATCCTGTTCGCCGGGTCGCTGCTCGCCGGGTGCGGCCTGCTGACGGCCGCGATCGTGCCGGTCGCCTGGCTGACCTACGCAGGCTACCTGCTGGCCGGAAGCGGTGTCGCGCTGGTGTTCCCGGTCGTCCTGGACCTCGCCGGCGCGGCCGGCCGCCGCGCCGACGGCACCGGCGGCGAGCGGGAGATCGGGTTCGTCACGAGCATCGCCTACACCGGCTTCCTGCTCGGCCCGCCCATGCTCGGCGGCATCGCGCAGCTGACGAATCTGTCCGTCGCCGTCGGCTTCGTGGGACTGGTCGCGATGCTGATCGCCCCGGCCGCCCGCGCCTCGGCCGCCGCCCGCAGGCGCGAGGAGCGCTCTGTCCACAAAGTACCGACGAGCGCCTGAACCTCGTCAGCCTCGTTGTTCGAGCCGCTCGGCGAACCGCCGCCACACCTCGGCGCACGACTGGGCCGCGTGCGCCACGTTCGCCACGCAGTGCTCCGGTACGACGTCCACGAACCGGCTCCAGTCGTCCATCGCGATCGAGTGCGCGTCGAGCAGCCGCAGCACGACGCGGCCGAACTCGGAGAACCGCAGCGAGGGGTCGTTCCTCAGGTTCCGCATGACGAGCGCCAGGTCGCGCGCCGCGGCCGCGCCCTGATCCGTGCCGCGTTGCCTTGGCGGCAGCGGGTTCTCGCCGCGGGCGAGCCGTTCGCGGACGTCTCGCGCGGTGGCCACGGCGATCCCGGCCTGCTCGGCGATCTCCCGCAGCGAGGCGCTGGGCTTGGCGGCGAGCAGGTTCCCTGCCCGCAGGCGGCCTTCGGCGCCGTTGCGTGGCCTTGTCCGGCCGTCACGCCCGATCCGCGTGTTCGACGGCGGAACCTCCGCACTTGACTGCCGGATGGACGCCACCGTCTTGTCCGACAGGCCGGTGGTCGCAGCGACCGCCCGGTCGGACAGCTGCGGATGAGTCCGTGCGATCCGGACGACCGCCGCGACCCGGTCCGCGCGCGACAGTGGCAGGCCATGCTCGGCGTTCAGCCGCACCGCCAGGACGAAGACATCGGCCGCTGCACCGTCGAAGAAGCGGGCCTCGATCTGTTCGTCGCCACGGCTGCGCGCCGCGTGCAGGCGGTGCACGCCGTCGACGACGCACATGGTCTCGCGATGGACCACGATCGGCGGGAACGCGGTCGCGGACTCCGCGAGCGCGCGAACGTGCATCGAGTTCACGCCGCCTCGCCGCGGCGAATCCGGGCACCGCAGCTCACCCACCGCCAGGATCACAACCGGACCGTCGGCCGTCCAGGACGCGATGCGTCCCTGTACGGCATTCTCACCCGTTCCCACTCCAGCTCCCCCTTTGTTTCCGCCCCTGTGTCAACCATAGGCACAACGGCCCGGCGCCTTCCGGGGACATTCGGGCATACCCATTCGGACAGGTCCTTTTCAGCGCCCGTCCGCCATATCGCCGCCGGCCGGGCGAACCCTACGGTGGAGCCGAGGCTCCGGTGGAACAGGAGGATGTGGTGACGTCACTCGTTGGCGTGTCGAGCTATCTGCCGGACGCCCGCACGGCCGTCGGTACCTACTTGCGCAGATACGGCCTGACCGACAAGGAGATCCGTGTCTACGAACGGTATTACGGGTTCGCGGAGATCCGCGTCGATCCCGGCGTGGGCATCGCCGAGCAGCTCGTCGCCGCCGGACGTGCGCTGAAAGAGCTGCACGGCAACGAACATCGGGTCCGGTACGTCCTGCAGGCACGGACAATGCCGGTGGCGACACCGTATCCGTTGAACCCGTTGCACGCCGCGCGGGACGAGCTCGGGCTGAGCCACGCGGCCACCTTCACGGTCAACCAGCAGGCATGTGCGTCCGGCCTGCTCTCGGTCCATCTCGCCGGCCGGATGCTGGCCGCGGACGGCGATCCGGACGCGTTGGCGCTCGTGTTCGTGGGTGAGAAGACCTTCACCACCAACGCCCAGGTCCTGCCAGTCACCGCTGTGATGGGCGAGGGCGTCGCGGCCGTCCTGGTCTCGGCGCACGGCGAGCGGGACAAGGTTCTCGGCTATGCGGCCAGAACGCATGGCCAGTTCTACCGCGGCGCACGGATGACCCATGAGGACAACACGATCTTCACCGAGAACTACAGCAAGACGCTGGCCGAAGTGATCACGGCCGCGCTCGATGCCGCCGGGCTGACCAAGGACGACATCGACCTGATCCTTCCGCACCACGTGAACCGGCTGTCCTGGCTGAAGGTGATGAAGACACTCGGCATCCGGCTGCACGAGCGGCTGTTCCTGGACAACCAGGCGGGGCTGGGCCACTGCTTCGGCGCGGACGCGTTCATCAACTACCAGGCGGCACGAGCGGGCGGCCGGCTCAAGCCGGGCGACCGCTACCTCATGACATCGGTCGGACTCGGCGCGACCTTCTCCGCGATGGTCTGCCAATGCTGAGCACCCCAGAGGAGCGATGAGCACCTTCACGGCAGGACAACACCATGCGGATCCGGCACCGATCCGGCTCGCCACGGTCGAGCACGTCCTCTTCGGCGAAGGCGGGCCGTTCCATCCGTTGGACCGGGCCTACTTCGCCGATCTGTGGGAGCTCTACGGCCTGCCGTGGGACGACGAGTTCGTCAGCGGCAAGCGCAACAGCTTCCAGGACATGACCAAGCACATGCTCGACCGCCTCGGTGCGGACGCCGAGCGGTTCGACGTCGCGGTGCTGGCCAACTGCACACCGGATGCCGAACCCGGCTTCCCGATGCCGTACCTGGAGTCCAGGAGCCAGACCGGCCTGGTGTACGCGATCTCCGACCAGGGTGCCGCGAGCGCCTTCACCGCGCTGCGGCTGACCGCCCACGCCGAACCGGGCGACCGGCCGCGCCGCGCGCTCGTGCTGGTCCTCGACCAGAGTGCCACCCTGCCCGGACCGTCCATTCCGGACCAGAAGCGACCGGTGCACGACTCGGCCGTCGCCATCGTCCTCGATGACGATTCCGGCATGGGCGCGCCGCACATCCGTACGCACGTTCAGCCCGGTCCGGCCGACATCGTCGGGCACCTGCGGGCGCAGCTGTCCGACACGGTTCCCACCAGCGTGATCTGCAATCCGGAGCTGCTGGAGCACTGGCGTGCCGCTGACGCGGACGTCGACATCGTGCCGACCGTTCCAGGGCTTCCGTGCACCGGTCCATGGGCCGCGCTCGCGGCGAACCTGCCTTCCTGGAGCAGGACAGCACGACGTGTCGTTGTCAGCAACTACGATTCCGCCCTCGGCTATCTCAACACGTTCCGGATCGACCTGTGACCATCGCCCTGGACGACGCCCTTGCATCCCTGTACCGAACCGCGGCCGACGACGATACTTTGGTCTGCGGGCACAGCCGATACGCCATCGCACCGCGCGCGATCGCCGACACCGCAAGCCGTGTACGTCGCGGCAACCGGACGGAACCTCGTACCCCGGCAGTGGAGTCGGTCATACCGTTGATCGCGTTGCAGGACCTCGACGTCGTCGTGCTGCGCCTGCCCGGCACCGCAGCCGAATCCGATTCGGAGTGGGCATCCGCCTTGGCCCGACTGCGGTTCGGCCTCTCCGAGTCCCTGCTCGCGCATGCCGTCCGGCACCTCGACGAGCGAACGTTGCTGCAGCACCAAATGGTCCAGGGGACCCTCGCCGACGTGGCGATCGACCACGCCGAACTCGGCTCGGTGCTCACCGGACCGGCAGCGCCCGGCCTCGCGGTGCTCGATGACATGCACGGCCGGATCACCCGGACCGACCGGACCTTGATGCGGCTCTTCGGCGCGTACGGCTTCACCGCGGCCGGTCCCGGCCGGACCGCCTACTTCTCCCAGCTGCTCGCGGATGTCTACATCGGACGGACCACGTGATCGAACTCGACGAACGGCTGGCCGCACTGGACAACCAGGCGAGGGAGTTCGCCGACGAGATCCGGCCGCGCAAGGTCTCCGACTTCCCCGATCCCGAGGGCG
>CBIMJO010000679.1:0-5875 GCA_966244135.1 uncultured Actinocrispum sp.
ACGGATCTCTCTATTACAAACAGTGGACGGCGGCGAGCAGTTGGAGCGACTGGGTCAACCTGCACTGAAAGCGCGGTGCGGTGACCAGAAGGCCGATCGTCAGGCGAGGTGTTTCATCAACCGGGGCGCTGCTTTGATGCCGCGGTCGATGGGATAATGAAACCGTCAGCTTTCGATTGACTGGCCGTCCGTGTGATTTCCTGCCACGGTTCATGACGTTTGTGTTTGGTTGCGCGGCATCTCGGCTGCGCCCATTATTCCGGGGAGTCCTTGTCTTGGAACGTTATATATCGGCGCGTTCTCTTGGCGCGCGTTTATTGTCTGTCGTGATGGCCGCGGTGGTCGGCGTGACGGCGTCGGAGACGCCGATCATGGCACATCCGGAGGGTCTACCGCGTGCTCCGCACGCGGTAGACCCATCCGCATTGCAGTTGTTGCCACAACGGGCCGCCCTTCGTGCGGGGGTGCAGGCCGCGCCGCCGCTGGCGGACTTCACGCCGCTGGAATCGAGGCAGGGACACCACTTCGACGCGGCGAAGTCCACGGTCGTGTCCCGGTCGATGTTCGCTGATGAGTACGCGAACCCTGATGGCACGCACACGGTGCGCCAATCGACCGCGCCGTTGAATGTCCGCGACGCTGCGGGTGCGTGGCAGCCGGTGGACACGGCTCTGCATGTCGATCCGGCGTCTCGGCGGGTGGCTCCCGGCCGGCATCCGTTGAATCCGTCGTTGGGCGCGAAGGCCGACGATCCATCGCTGTTGTCGGTGGATGTAGACGGCAAGAAGGCGATGTTGAGCGTGGACGGTGCCGCGCCCGCATCGGCGAAGGTCGCGGGTGAGACCGTGACCTACCCGGATGTCTCCGCGGACACTGATGTGGCCTACGAGGTCACGCAGGGCGGTGTGAAGGAGACCATTGTTCTCAAACGTCCCACGGCCCAGTCGTCCTGGCGGTTCCGGTTGGCCACCGTCGGCCTGACCCCGTCGCTGGATCATCCGGATGGCACGGGTGCGGTGCTGTTGAAGGACTCCACGGGCGCGACCCCGATAGTGATTCCGCCGGTGGAGGCATGGGACTCGGCACCCGGCGACAAGCCAGGTATCACCACCGGGCAGTACGGACTAGAGAAGTCCGGGGACGACTGGGTGCTGACCGTGTCGGTGGACAGCGCCTGGCTGGGCGATGCCAGGCGGGTGTATCCGGTCCGGGTGGATCCGTCCTTCTCGTTCGAATCGGCTGACTGGCGGTCTTACCGTTCGGATGGATTCGAGTGCAGCGGTGCCAGTTGTGGTTTGCGCATCGGCAACAGCCAGTTCCAGGGTGACACGTACAACCGGGCCGTGTTCAAGGCCGACTACTCGTCGTTGTTCGGTCAGACCGTGGTGGGTGCCCGGCTGGACGTGAGCCGCAGGACGGATGTGGTCGGGTCGGTGAAGACCTGGCCCGCCAGCCTATATCACGCGTCGGCGTTCAACTACAACGGTGTGGGCTCGCACATGGCGGACGCGTTGGTGGGTGACGTGGGGTCGTTCAGTGCGCCGGAGTTCACCGCGTTTGTGAAGATGCTGGTGGATCAGCGCAATGCGACGGCGTACTTCATGCTGGTCGGCGCTGAGCAGCCGGGCGTGTGGACCTACAAGAACCTCAACGCGACCCTGACCGTGGATACTGGCAGCCCGCCGCCGGCCGCGGCGCTGGCCGGTCCGGCGGACAACAGCGTGATCACGTCCTTGACGCCGACGCTGTCGGTCACCCCCGTGTCGGATCCGGATGGTGACCCGGTCACGTATTGCTTCAGGGTCGCCACTGGCGCGGACGCGAACTCCGGTGTCGTGGTGGATTCCGGATGTCTGGCCTCGCCGAGCTGGCCGGTGCCGCCTGGCGTGTTGCATGACGGCGTGCCGTACACGTGGCAGGCGAGGACGTACGGCGGCTCGACCATGACGACGCCGTCATGGGTGGGACACATCAAGGTGGATCAGCGGATCGGCGACCACGGACCGTCTCCTGTGGACACCGCGGGACCGTTCACGGTGAACCTGGCCAACGGCAACGTCTCCACACAACAGTCGTCCCCGACGTTCACCACGGTCGGCGGGAACGCCGGGCTGACCTTCACCTACAACTCGCAGCAGCAGAGCGACCAGACCGGGCTCAAAACCTCCTACTTCGTCGACTTGTCGCACAACGGGATCATCAACGACTCCCAGCAGCCGGTCCTGGTGCGGACCGAGCCGCAGGTCAACGTGAACTGGGACGGGCAATCACCGTTCCCGCCCGCGTTGGGCGCGGACTGGTTCGTGGTCCGCTGGGAAGGGTTCTTCCAGGCCCCGGCTTCGGGGGTGTACCAGTTCGCCGGTCTGCATGACGACGGAGCGACGGTGTGGGTCAACAACACCAAGGTCTACGAGGTGAACACGCCCAGCGACGTGAACTGGACCCAGTCCGCCAACGTGCCCCTGACCGCGGGGCAGCGGGTGCCGATCAAGGTGGAGCTGGCCGAGGCCGCCGGGCTGGCGCAGATGCGCCTGTTCGTCAAGACCGCCGATACCGGCGTGGTCGCGCCGCAGATCGTGCCCCCGGCCTGGTTGTACACCGCGGACCAGCCAGCGCTGCCCGCCGGGTGGAACCTGTCGACCAACCTGAACGGCGACGGCGCGACCTATACGGATGCGAAGGTCACCGACCAGTCGGTCGTGCTGACGGACGCGACCGGCGCGAAGCACACCTGGACGAAGGCCAGCACCGGCGGCTACACCGCCCCGGCAGGGGAGACCGGGATCGTCGGCCTGGACTCCGGGGGCCGGGTCACACTGACTGAAGGTGCGGAGGTGTACACGTTCCGGTCTGACGGGAAACTGGACACTCAAGCCAGCGTGGCGGATTCCCGTAAGCCGGCGACGCTGCAGTACCTCTACGCCGGTGCTCCGGCCCGGTTGAAGGAGATTAAGGACCCGGTATCCGGGCGATCGCACATGTTGCACTACAACCGTCCGGATGACGACTGCTACGGCGAAGCCCACGCACCCGTGCCACCGGAGCCGCCGAACGGGGTGCTGTGCAGGATTACTTATTGGGACCGCACGGAAACCCGGCTGATCTACAACCCGGCCGGCGGCACTCTGGCCCGGATCATCGACCCCGGCTCGGAGATCACCGACTACGGCTACGACAGCACCGGGACCATGATCTCCAGCCGCAGCAGCCTCGTGGCCGACTGGATCGCGGCCGACCCGACGACCCGGTCGGGCCTGACCGAGGTGCAGACCGAGATTCAGTACGACACCTCTACGGGAAAACCGAAGGCCAGCAAGGTCATCGAACCCGCACCTGCCGTGGGCAAGCCACGCCCCACCACCAGCTACCGCTACGACCCAGCCAACCGGCAGACCTTCACCGATATCGCCGGAACCAGCCCCGCGATCGGATTCACCAACAAGGTCACATACGACGACGCAGACCGCACGCTGAGCTCCACCGACAGCGCCGGTGTGGTGACACGGCAGGAATGGAACGTCCGGGATCAGCGCACCGTCACCATTGATGGCGCGGGCCGTAAGTCCACCACGGTGTACGACTATGCCGACCGTCCCACCGACAGCTACGGCCCCGCGCCAGCGTCGTGCTTCACCGGGCAGCAACCGACTGCCGGCTGCGCGAATGGCATGGCACACAGCCATACTGGCTATGACGAGGGCATCAACGGTCTGTCGGTGTCCTACTACGACAACGACTCACTGACCGGCACCCCGAAGGTGTACACAACCGGGATCGGTGATCCGACCGGTGCGCTGGTCAAGAACTGGAACAGCGATGCTCCAGCCCCGGGGATCCCGGCAGATCACTACTCGCTACGCGCCACCGGTGAGATCGTCTTCCCTCAGGCGGGCGACTACACCCTGCGGGTCCTGGCCGACGACGGCGTCAGGATGTGGATCGACGATCGCGCCGTGATCGACGACTGGCGCAACAGCGCCCCGACATGGCGGCAAACCGTCGTGCACAGCGACGCGCCAGGTACCGTCAAACGCATCCGGATCGACTACTACGAATTCGATGTCAGCGCCCAACTGGAACTGCACTGGACGACACCCAGCGGTACCCAGCAGCCGGTCCCGGGCTCGTCGCTTCGGCCTCGCTATGGACTGGCCACCTCCACCACGAAGTCCGAATCGGACGGTGTCCCGGACGACACCTCCACCACCCAGTACTCCGAGAACGGCCTGGATCCCACCTATGGGTTGACCACCAGCAGCCGCTCGGACGCCAACGGCCTCAACCTGGGCGCCACCGTCGGCTACGAAACGCCCGGCTCCGGATACCTCCGGCACACCAGCAGAACCATGCCCACCGGAGCTGCCGTTATCTACGCCTACTACGGCGACAGCGAGACGCGTGCCAACCCATGCGTGCCCGGCAGCCCTGCGATCAACCAAGGTGGCATGCCCAAACTGACAACGAGCGCGGCCCCCGCGAGCGGCACGCCGCGGGTGGACGAACAGATCTACGACGCCAGCGGCCGAATGGTCGCCAAAGCCACGTCGGGTGATTGGGCCTGCACCCGCTACGACAGCCGCGATCGGGTGGTCCAACAAACCTTCCCCGCCAACTCCACCACCGGTCCGCGAACCGTCACCACCAACCACCAAGTGGACGGGAACCCGTTGGTGACCTCGGTGTCCGACAGCGCAGGCACCATCACCACCACCGTCGACCTGCTCGGTCGGACGGTGTCCTACGTGGACGCCAACGGCACCAAGACAGACACGACGTACGATCCAGCCGGGCGGGTAACGACAATCACGATCACCCCGCCCCTAGCCGCAGACCCGCCGCGCGTGGTCACCACTGGATACGACGACGCCAGCAGGATCAGCACAGTCAAGCTGGACAACACGATCCTGGCCACGGTGACCTACAACGCCACAACCGGTGAACTGGCCGGTGTCACCTACGCCAACGGCACCTCGCTCGCGGCCCTCGGCCGCAACGACGCCGGCGCGACCACGGGACTGACCTGGAAACGCAGCGATGGCACACAAATCTCCTCCACCGTCGCACGCACTAGAGCGGGCACGATCATCGACGAGGCGCTCGCCGGCGTCGATGCCCGTCCTGACGCACCCAACTACCGCTACGACGCGGTCGGGCGCCTCACCGAGGCCTACGTCACCGGCCACCACTACACCTACGACTTCACCTCGAGCGCGCCATCGAGCTGCCCAACCGGCTCGCAAGCCAACGCCGGCCGCAACACCAACCGTGTCCGCCTCATCGACCAAACCCCCAACGCCACCAACGAAACCGGCTACTGCTACGACGCCGCCGACCGGATCCTGGCCACCACCGGTGGCAATCCCATCACTGGGTTCACCTATGACAGCCATGGCAACACCACCCAGTTCACCCAAGGCGCCCTCACCACCACACTCGGCTGGGACACCGCCGATCGCAACCTCAGTGCTCGCACCACCGGGCCCAGCCCAGCCACCGTCACCTACACCCGAGATGTCGCCAACCGCCTCATCCGTCGGACCGACACCGACACCGACACCGACACTCTGTACGGGTACACCGGCGACGGCGACACCGCCGATCTCACCCTCGACAGCGCCAAGAAACTCCTGACCCAGAGCATCTCCCTGCCCGGCGGGGTGCTCTACACGACCGGGACGCAACTGGCCGGGACCCAGCCGACCTGGGACCACCCCTCGGTCCGCGGCGACTTCGTCCTGACCACCAACAACACCGGAACCCAGGTCGGTCCGCTGCACACCTACGACCCCTACGGCCAGCCCCTGACCGCGGACGGAACGGTGGACAACCAGAACGTGCCGGACAACCAGCCTGGCAAGATGGACTACGGCTGGCT
>CBIMJO010000680.1:0-5862 GCA_966244135.1 uncultured Actinocrispum sp.
CGGGCTCACGGAACCAGTGGTGCGCCAACTGGTCTCGTTTCGCGCGGGACCGTTGGGTCTGCGAGACGCTCAGCGACAGGTACGCGATGGTCAGCTTCAGTCGCGGCTGCTCGTGGGCGTTGAGGCCGAGCAGTTCGAGCTTGTCCAAAGTGGACGATATGTGATCGAGGTACGCCGCGGTGAACTCGGCGTCGTGCTGGGTCCCGCTGGGTGCATGCAGACTGGTGCGCGGGATCCGGGCGAGGAGTTCCTCCAGCTGTGCCGTCTGGTTGGACAGGCGGGTCAACGTCTCGGCGAGGGCTCGCGGCTGGAAAGTAGGCAGATAAAGGACAACCTGCACGAGGTAGCGGCACGCCTGGTTCAGGGCCGCCTCGTAGACCTGCGTCGCGGCCTCGGAAAGCCCGGCGATCCCGGCCTGGTCGGGGGACCGGGAGCGGACGTGTTTGGCGAGGTCGTCCGGGTTCGCGTTGGCGGCGAGGAGAGCGTCATCGGACAGGTCGACGGCGGCCAAGGCGTCGCTTGCGGCATCCAGCGCGGCCTGGATCTCGTTGTCCGGTAAGGACTTGAACCGCGTGGCCAGCAGCGGTTCGAGGTTCTCGGCGACCTGGATGCCGATGTTGGCCACGAAGTTCTCCAGCTTGCGCAGCTGGATCGGGCTGGCGACTTCGCCGGCGGCGAGTTCGTGCAACGACGAAGAGCGCTGCGTCTTGGCCTTGTGGCGCTGCAGCCAGAACGTCGCTGCCTTGGCGGCCACGGTCTGCGCCAGTTTCAGTAACTCGGTGATGGCGACCTCCCAACCGGGCCGTCTACGTTACTGGGCCGCGAATGCCGTTGCGAACAGGGGGATCAGCGCGTCGCGCAGGTCGTTCACCGAGCGAACCGGCCCGGCTTCGGCGATCTGGTCGAACAGCAGGCCGTCGATGCAGGCCACGAGGTTCGCCGCCCGCCGCTGCGCGTCGGGGACGCCCGCCTCGGTCAGCAGCCGGGTCGCGGCGGCGCGGAACGTGGTGCCCGTTGCCAGGAGGACCTCGCGGAGTTCGGGGCGGCGAGTGGACTCCAAGGTCAGTTCGAACCGGGCCAGCATGCGGTCGCGGCCGTCGGTGAGCCAGTGGTGGAGCAGCCCCGCGATCGCGTCGAGGTCCGTGGGTGGCGTGGCCTCGATGTCCGCGGTGGACAACTCGGCCAACCGCTCCAGGGTCGCCTGCAGCAGGGCCTCGCGGGTGCGGAAGTAGTACGAGGTGGAGCCCTCGGGCAGGCCGGCCTCGCGGTCGACGGCCCGGTGGGTCAGGCCGCGCATGCCCGAGCGGGCGAGTGTGACGATCGCCGCGTCGGTCAGGTGGGCTCTTCGGTCCGACACTCTACAAGTGTAGAGTCCTCTACAGGTGTAGAGGAGGTGCGGTGTGCGAACCGCGATCATCGTTGGCGGGGGCATCGGCGGGCTGGCGGCCGCGACTGCCCTGATCCGGGCCGGATGGCAGGTCGAGGTGCTGGAACAGGCGGCAGAGTTCACCGAGGTGGGCGCGGGCCTGACGTTGTGGCCCAACGCGTTGCGCGCGCTCGACGCCATCGGTCTCGGCGACGAGGTCCGGGCGGCCGGCGCGATCGAGGCCACCGCGGGCATCCGCAACCCGCGCGGCGACTGGTTGCTGCGTACCGACTTCACCGAGCTGGACCGGCGGTTCGGGCCCGCGGTCGCGTTGCACCGCGCGGACCTGCTGCACGTTCTGGCGAAAGCCGTACCCGAAGGTGTGGTCAGAACGAGCACCAAGGTCACGGATGTGCGCCTGGAGAAGCAGGTTGTAGTCATACATACGGGTGGAGAATCGCGAGCCGACCTCCTCGTCGCCGCCGATGGGCTGAAAAGCGTTGTCCGCCAGCTGTTCTGGCCCGGGACGACACCGATCTACTCGGGCTCGACGGCCTGGCGGATGATCCTCGACCGGCCCGGCGAGCGCCTTGAGGTCGGTGGCGAGTACTGGGGGCGGGGCGAGGAGTTCGGCGTCCTGCAACTGCCCCGCGGCCAGGTCTACCTGTTCGCGGGCGCAGCCGCCCCCGAGGGACAGACGAACGACGACGAACACGCGGAGCTGCTCCGCCGATTCGGCGGCTGGGCCGAACCCATCGCGTCCCTGCTGCCACAGGTCGACCCGGGCCGCGTCCTCCGGCACGACATCCACTACGTCCCGAAACTCAGGTCGTATGTACACGATCGAGTCGTCCTGCTCGGCGACGCGGCCCACTCGATGACCCCGAACATGGGCCAGGGCGGATGCATGGCGCTGGAGGACGCGGCGACCCTCGGCTCGACCGTCCACGAAGGACTCGACCGCTACGACCGCCTGCGCCGCCCCAGAACCCAGTCGATCGCGCGGATGTCCAGAATGGCCTGCCGCGTCGGCCTGGCCCGGTCCAGGGCGGCAACTACCTTGCGGGACAACGGAATGCGGCTCGTCCCGGCCCGGGCCATGCTGCGCTCGTTCGCCGGCGTGTTCAACTGGTCGCTTTAGGACAGCATCGTCCAGATGTTCTTGGCAGCGGCGGTGACCGCGTTGGTCGCCGACGACCACGGGGTGGACCGCGGGTACTCGGTCAGGATGATCACCACGTACCGCCAGTTGTCCCCGGTCAGACCCGTGCTGTGACAGGACATCGACGTGTCGTTGTTGGTCCACGCCTGCTTCACGGCCCAGTGGTCCATCGCGGTCATGATCCCGAACGACTGGTTGAACCCGTCCGCGCCCTTCGGTGCCGCCGAGGCCATCGCCCGCACGATCACGTCCCGGTCGCCGGCGGCGGCCTGCTCAAGGATGTAGTCGTAGACCCGGGCCAAGTCGTTGGCGGTGACGAGGGTTTCACCCCATTGGGTACTGGGTGTCGGCGGTTCGGTGTTCTCCAGGCCCATCAGCTTGGCCATCCGGGTGACGATCGAGGTGCCGCCCTCCTTCACCCAGAAGAAGCTGGCGATGCCGTCGTCGCTGTACCGGATCATGTCGGTGACCTGGTGGGTGATGTTCGAGTCCTTCGGGTGCCGCCGCAGCGCGTCCACCGCGATCAGCAGCTTGACCAGCGACCCCGCGTGGAACTGCCGGTCGGCGTTCTCGCTGACCGGCCGGTCGCCGCTCCGCCGGTCGATTACCAGGGCCCCGGTGACGGCTGTCTTGACCACGGCGTTGACCGCCGCCCCGACCTTCGGCTTCGCCTTGGGCGGGGCCGACGTGGCGGTGGGCGTGGATGTGGGTGTGGCCGAGGGAGCCGGTGCGGCCGGCTCCACGGTCGGGATGATGAGCAGCTCGGTCGCTGATGGCGGGGCGGCCGTCTTGGCGGCGCACCCCGACAGTATGAGCACCAGCGTGACCCCAAACGCGATCCTCTTCATGACCCGACGACGCCGGGCCACAGGGCCGGAGTTGAGCGGTGCTCAGCTCAACTTTGTCGCAGGTCAGGGCGTTCCTGACGCCTGTCGGAAGGGTTTGGTTGAGGCCGTCCGGGACAAAACTCAGACCCCGAGATCCTTCCGGAGCTTGGCAACGTGACCGGTCGCCCGGACGTTGTAGGCCGCCTTCGCGATCTTCCCGTCCGCGTCGACGATGAAGGTCGAGCGGATCACCCCGGTGACCGTCCGGCCGTAGTTCTGCTTCTCGCCGTAGGCACCCCACTCCTGCATCACCGAGCGGTCCTCGTCGGCCAGCAGCGGGAACGTCAGGCCCTCGTCGGCGACGAACTTGGCCAGTTTGGCGGGCTTGTCCGGGGAGATGCCGACCACCTCGAAGCCGGCGTCGTTGAGCTCGGCGAGGTTGTCCCGGAAGTCACAGGCCTGCTTGGTGCACCCGGGCGTGCCCGCGGCGGGGTAGAAGTACACGACCACGGAACGGCCGCGGTAGTCCGACAGGGACACGGTCTTGCCGGTGCTGTCGGGCAGCGTGAAATCTGGGGCGGCATCCCCAACGGCCAGCCTGTTGTCACTCATGCCGCCAGAACCTACCCGGCTCAGGCCGGGCCCTCGAACTCGGCGGTCGTGGTCGCCTGGGTCACGTTGGACTGCACCGTGACCACGACGTTCACCTGATCGGCGGGCAGCGCGAACGCCATCGACAGGCGCGCGGTCCGGCCCGGCTGGACCTCCCCGGCGAGCACCCCCGAGTAGCCCTGGGTGGCGTCGACCACGGCCACCATCCGCTTGCCGTCCGACGTGGAGGCCTGCACGACCAGTTGCGAGGACCGGTACACAGCGGTGCCCACGTTCTCGATGGTGATGTCGAACCCGGCCGCCCGCGGCGCCTTCGGGTACGCCGTGGCGCCCGGCTCGAACGACCGCGGCGAGGAGACCGTGACCAGCAGCGCGTCCCCGGCCGGCCGTTGCTCGCCCCACTTCGCCAGCCCGCTGGCCACCTTGACCGGCGCCTCGCTGGGCGCCGCGGCCTGGGAGACGACCTTCGCGTCGGCCCGGTTCATCCCGTCGGCACCGCATCCGGCCGTGAGCGCGAGAAGCGCGCATGCGACGGCGGCCAGCCCGGCTCTCACGGGTGTCCTACTTTCGACCAACGGGGATGGGAGGTGTGACTTCCACAGAGTGAGGCTTGTGGGCCGGATTACCTAAACCGTTCGGCTGGTCGAGTCAGAGCTGGTGTCGTGATGTGGCCAAGCTGTAACCGAAGGGGCACCTGGAGTGACCAAAAAGAACTTAAGCCGCCATCGCGAAGAAGACGACGAACAGGCCGACGGTGACCAGCCAGGTGGCGATCAGCCAGCCGAAGTCCCGCCACGGTGAGACCGGGTGGCTGTCCTCCCCGGGCACGTAGACGCCGCGCGCCTCGAACCAGTCGACCACGCGCAGGGCCCGCTTCAGCGGTTCGAACACGCGCATGGTGGCCCCTCCCGTCGGTTCGAATGGTGCCAGGCCTCCCGGGCCGGTCAAGCGCCTGGGTGGAGTATCACCGTTAGACGGGCGGAACGCACCCTTCGACCCAGCCCATGTCGTCGGACTCGCCACAGATCGGGCAGGCCCGCTCGACCATGACCCCGGGCGCCACCTCGTGGTAGATCGAGCCCTGGCCGGGCACGGTCATCGGCCGCAGGATGGCCACGTCGTCCTCGTCCTCCAGCCGGATGTGCGTGACCTGACGACAGCCGTGGCAGACCGTGCGCTGGGGCAGCGACCCTGGAGTGGACACCGGCAGAGCCTATCGCCGCGAGGTCGCGCCGGGTCAGCCCGGCGCGACCTGCTGAACTCCCTGTTTTCCCTGGTCATCGGGGTGTGAGCGGCGTTCGGTGTTCGGTCCATGTGGCGGCGGTGGACACAATCCCGACGCGTGTACCCATGCCGTTCGCGAGCCTCGATCAGGCGGTGCCCGGCGTCGGCGAACCGTGACCGTTCCCGGCGCCGTGACTCCGGCGAACCGGCCGGCCGGCCGGTGTGTCCCGAGGAGGTCCGCTGAGTTTCCGCAGCGTCGCGCGACACCCCATGATCGCGGCTCTTTCCGTTGTGCGCCAACGGTTTTCCAAAATTGTCGGTGCCGGCCCGTATGGTGCCGTCAACGTCCGGATCAGGGGGTTCAGCGCAGTGCGAGAGACCACGTTCACCGTCCCGAAGTCGTGGCGGGCCAAGGTGCACCCCTGGCCCGGTGACGACGGCGGCACCGAGCCCGACCCGGCCGCGCAGGAGTTCCTCCGCGAGCGGATCGCCGCCATGCCGAAGCACTTCGTCGGCGATGGCGAGCTCGGTGCGGAGCTGCGCGCGTACCTGGCCGGGACGGGCACGCCGCTGGGGGCGGCGGCGCTGGTCGCGGTGCTGCACGCGATGGACCGGACGGAGGGCCAGCATCGCATCGCCGACGCGCTGATCGGCAGACATGGCCTGCTGTT
>CBIMJO010000681.1:0-5862 GCA_966244135.1 uncultured Actinocrispum sp.
CCGCTAGAATAGCGATGCGACCAGCCCTAGTTCGCGGAACCTCGCCCTTGGCCGCCCGGTCGGCGATGTCACGCACTCGCTGGGCAAGAGCCCGTTCGTCGGCCGCACCCGCGACGAACGCGCCGCGGTTCACCGGCTTGGCAGCCGGGATCTCCGCTCCCGCGAACGTGGTCTTGCGACCTGAACCGCTCCGGCCGGGCACGTACTCCTCAAGCACGGCATGGAAGTTCGTGCCACCGAAGCCGAACGCGCTCACCCCGGCCCGCCGCACACCGCCAGGCGGCGGTTGCCACGGCCGCAGTTCGGTGTTCAGCACGAAGGGGGAGTGCGCGAAGTCGATGGCCGGGTTGGGCTGCTGGGCGTGCAGGGTCGGCGGCAGGACCTTCTCGTGCAAGGCCATGGCCACCTTGAACAGCCCGGCGGTGCCGGCCGCGGCCTTGAGGTGGCCGATGTTGGACTTCACCGAACCGAGCGGGATCGACCCGGGCGCGGCCCCGGCCGCGGTGAAGACCTCGTTGAGCGCCTGCACTTCGACGACGTCACCCACGGCAGTCGACGTGCCGTGGCCTTCCATCAGCGAGCAGGTGGACGGGGACACGCCCGCAAGCCGCCACGCCCGCTCGACGGCCAGCCGCTGGCCGATCGGGTTGGGCGCGGTGATGCCCTTGCCCCTGCCGTCACTGGAACCGGCCATGCCCAGGATGACGGCGTAGATCTGGTCGCCGTCGCGTTCGGCGTCGGCGAGCCGCTTGAGCAGGAACAAGGTCGCACCCTCGCCCATGACGAAGCCGTCCGCGCCGGTGGCGTACGGACGCGTTCCGGTCGCCGACAGAGCGCCGATCTTGCAGAACTTCACGAAGGCCGCGATGCCCATGTTGCGGTCGATGCCGCCGGTGAGCACCGCGTCGTACTCGTGGTTGACCAGTCCCTCGATCGAGGCCGACATGGCCGCGAGCCCGGACGCGCACGCGGCGTCGGTGACGTAGCTCGGCCCGCGGAAGTCGAAGAGGTTGGCGATCCGGCCGGCCAGGACGTTGGACAGCTCACCCGGCATGGTGTCCTCGGTGATCGCCGGCAGGACCGACCGCAGGCCGCGACCGGCCTCGTCGATGATCGCGCCACGGACCTGCTTGGGCAGGCCGGCGAACGTGGCCGAGTGCTCCAGTTCGCGCTCGAACTCGGGGAAGCTGATGCGCAGCGCGGTCTGGTAGTGCCGTTCCCCGGCCAGCGCGTTGCCGATGATCACCGCCGTGCGTTCGTGGTCGAGGTGCCGCTCCGGCCGGCCGTAGTCCAGCAGTGCGGCGCGAGCCAGGTTGACCGCCCACTTCTGCGCGTCATCCATCGCGTCACCCACCCGCGGCGGTACGGGCAGCCGCCACGCCAGCGGGTTCCACTCGAAGTCGCGCACCCAGCCGCCGATCTTCGAGTAGGTCTTGTCCGGTACGGCCGGGTCCGGGTCGTAGTACAACGCCGAATCCCACCGCCCGGGCGGGACGTCGGTGACGGAATAGCGGCCGTTCTTGATGTTCCGCCAGAAGGCGGTCGCGTCGGCGGCGTCGGGCATGATCGCGGACACACCGACGATGGCCACCGCGCGCTCGGCCGCTTGCTCACTCATGACTCGCCTCCTGATCGGCTGTAGATGATGTCCGCGAACGCGTCCATGTCCGCGATGGCGTTGGCCTGGCTTGCGGCGATCTGCCGGACGCGCAGGGCCTGGTCCAGCTCGGGGATCGCGGTGGCGGCGCTGCCCTGGATGAGCCGCACTCCCTGGCACGCCACATGAAGCGCCGCATCCCGCGCGAACACTCGGGCGGCGACGGCCAGCCCGGCCTGGTCGAACCGGTTGTCCGCCTTGGGATGGGGCTCGCCGCGCGCGGCGCGGCGGCACAACGCCCCGGCGCACTCGGCATACGCCATCAGCTCGCCCAGCCGCAACAGCACATGTTGCTGCCGGGTCAGGCGCCCGGTCCGGCACTGCTCCAGGATCTCGGCGAGCGAATGCATCGCCAGCGCGGCGATGTCACCGCCGGTGGACGAGCCGAGTGCTGCCAGCGCGTCGCCCTTGTCGTGGTAGTAGCGGCCGCGCGTCTTGAGGTGCTCCTGCCACCGGTCGCGGGCGATGGTCATCTCCATGATCTCCGAGGTGCCTTCGTAGATCGTGGTGATCCGCACGTCCCGCTTGATCTTCTCGACCAGGTACTCGCGGGTGTAGCCGTAGCCGCCGTGCCCCTGGATGGCCGCCTCGGCCGCGGCGTTGCCCGCCTCGGTGGCCATGTACTTCGCGATGGCGCCCTCGGTGTTGAGGCCGTCTTCCCCGGCGTCGAGCCGTTCGGCGGTCTCCTCCATGCAGGCGCGGGCCGCTTCCAGCCGCGCGGCGTGCGGAACGATGAGTTTGTGGGTGTAGCCCTGTTTGCGCGCGAGCGGGCCGCCCGCCTGGATGCGGTCCACCGAGTAGGCGATCGCCCGGTCCAGCGCTGACCAGCCGGCGCCGAGCCCGAAGGCGGCGACCATCAGCCGCGTGTACCCGAAGACCAGTTGTGCCTGCCGCAGGCCTTGCCCCTCGGCTCCGCCGAACAGGGCGGCGGTGTCGACCAGCACGTCGTCGAGGAACAGTGCGGCCGTGTTGCTCAGCCGGATGCCGTGTTTGTCCTCGGGTTTGGCCTGCGTGAACCCGGGGCTGCCGCGTTCGAGCACGAACCAGCTCGGCCCGCCGGGGGCGTTGGCCAGCACGCAGTAGGCATCGGCGATGGAACCGTTGCTGATCCATTGTTTGCGGCCGTTGAGCCGGTATCCGGTGACCCGGCCGTCTTGCGTCACCGGGGTCGCGGTGGTCTTCAGCGCGCCCAGGTCGCTGCCCGCTTCCGGTTCGGTGGCCCCGTAGGCGAACAGCAGTCCCTCCTCGGCCATCCGGCCGAGCCACACCTTCTTCTGATCGGGCGTGGCGCCTACGGCGATGGGGTCACTGCCCAGCGCCGTTGCCAGCACACTCGTGGCCACGCCCAGGTCGATCCCGGCCATGCGCTCGCAGACCCGGCACACGTCCAGGCTGCCTGCTCCCATCCCGCCGTACTCCTCGGGCACGAACAGCAGGTGGATGCCCAGGTCGTCACCGCACATCCGGCGGACGAGGCCGACCGGGCACTCGTCCTGGTGATCCAGGCGTAGCAGCAGGTCGGTGCTCAGGTGCCGGCCGGCGAACTCGTCGATGGCCTCCAGAATCATCTGCAGGGTCGCCGGATCCAGGCCGTCAGGGGGATTCGCGGCACTCATGGGTGCTCCTCGATCGATTCGGACACGCGAGTGCAGCCAGGGTCGAACCGACCCGGGGGTAGCACAGGGGCCGAACGACTCTGCGGTAGAGGGCCAACGACCTCCACAGAGTCGGCGCCCGGCCGATGAGAGGCATGTGGGTGACATCGGTCTACAGTGGACACTCATCGGACCGTGCCGGGCGCGTGGGCGGCTACGGGATCTTCGCGGGCCTTCTACGGATGTCCGGCCGGAGGCGGTCGGCAAGGCTGGCCGTATGCGAAGATTTCGATACAGAGCGCTGGTCGTGGTGCTGGCCGCTGCCGAACTGGCGGCGGCGGGCACCGCGGACGCGGCGGGGGCAGGGCCCTGGTTCGAGGTGCAGAGCCTGGATGGCAGCGGGAACAACCGCGCGCATCCCGACTGGGGCAAGGCGGGCACCGGGTATTCGCGAGTCGCGCCGACCAGGTACGTCGACGGGCTGGGGGTTCCGGTTTCCGGGCCGAACCCGAGGTATGTCAGCAACCGGGTCTTCAACGACACCGGGCAGCGGTTGTCCTCCGGGCGCGGGGTGACGCAGTGGGCGTGGACGTGGGCGCAGTTCCTGGACCACACGTTCGGCCTGCGTGCGGGCGGTCCGGAGGCGCAGAACATCCCGTTCGACAACGCCGATCCGCTGGAGCGGTTCCACAACGACGCCGGGGTCGTGCCGTTCGGGCGCAGCCTCCCGGTGGCGGGCACCGGGGTCACCGGCCCGCGGGAACAGGTGAACCAGCTGAACTCCTACCTCGACGCGTTCGCGGTGTACGGGTCGGCGGACCGCCTGGAGTGGATGCGCGAGGGCCCGGTCGACGGGGACATGACCAACAACGGCGCGCATCTGTTGCTGCCGAACGGGATGCTGCCGCGGCGCGACGAACGCGGGAACCCGCAGTCCTCGCCGGGGATGGACGACGCCACCGGGGCGATGGGGTTCGGTGCGCGGGTGGCCGGAGACGTCCGGGCGAACGAGAACACCGGGCTGCTGGCCGTGCAGACCCTGCTCGCCCGGGAGCACAACAGGATCGTGGACCAGCTGCCGAAGACACTACCGGAGGAGACGAAGTTCCAGATCGCGCGCCGGGTGGTGATCGCGACCCAGCAGTACATCACCTACGAGGAGTTCCTGCCCGCGCTGGGCGTGTGGCTCAAGCCGTACACGGGCTACGACCCGGGCGTGAACCCGACGATCAGCAACGAGTTCGCGACCGTCGGGTATCGCGGGCACAGCATGCTGCACGGCGACATCAGGTTGAAGGGGGATGCGCGGCAGTACACGCCGGCACAGCTCGACGCGATCCGGGCCAAGGGAGCGCAGGTCACGGTCACCGGCAACGACGTGGAGATCGCGATCCCGCCGACGGCGTCCCTGTTCAACCCGGACCTGCTCGACGCCATCCAGCTCGGCACCACGCTGCGCGGGCTGGGGGAGTTCGCCCAGGCCAACAACGACGAGCAGATCGGCGACCTCGTCCGCAGCATTCCGCTGTCCCTGCCCGGTTGCGCACCGAACTGCACGACGATCGTGTTCGACATCAGCGCGATCGACATCGAACGCGGACGTGACCACGGCATCCCGGCCTACCAGCAACTCCGGCAGGCCTACGGGCTGCCCACGAAGACCACCTTCCGCGCGGTCACCGGCGAGGCCAGCGAGGCGTTCCCGGCCGATCCGGAGCTGACGCCGGGCAACGAGATCAACGACCCGGACTCGCTGGACTTCGTGCGGCTGCGCGACGAGCACGGCCGGATCCTGCCGCCGGGCAGCGACGATGCCGTCACGGGGGAGCGGCGCACCCCGCTTGCCGCGCGGTTGAAGGCGATCTACGGTGATGTGTCCACAATGGATGCGTTCGTCGGTATGGTGTCCGAGCCGAAGGTGCCCGGCACCGAGTTCGGTGAGCTGCAGCTGGCGATCTGGCGCAAGCAGTTCGAGGCGCTGCGGGACGGCAACCGGTTCTTCTACGGCAACGATCCCGTGCTCGCCCAGATCCGGCAGGCCTATGGCATCGACTACCGGCAGAGCCTGGGTGACCTGATCGCGCACAACACCGGCGTTCCCCGCCGGGAACTCGGGGACAACGTGTTCCTGCGCTGCCCGTAGTCTGGTTCGTGTCGGCCTGAGAGAGAGGACCTGTGCGGGCTCGCTGGCTGGTTCTGTTGGGGTGCTTGGGGATCGTGGCGGTGCTGGGCCTGGTGTGGGCGATCGGGCACACCGCCCGGCCGAGCCTGCCGGTGATGCTCGGGATAGCGACAGGTGTCGTCGGGCTGGCCGTGGTGCCGTGGACGCGGCTCGCGGTCAGCCGTCTCAAGGCCGAAGACGAGGCGTACCAGGTGCTTCGCCGGGTCGTGGAGGTCACGATCTTCACGGCGCTCGCGGGCGTCGGCATCACGTTGATGATCTTCGGTGACAGCCAGGCCACCGCGGGCGTGATGATCATCGCGATCTTCTCGGCCGGGGCGCTGGCGTTGCTGGGCGCGGTCGTCCTGCCCTGGATCTTCCTGCTGACCCGCACCGTCACGAAGGAGCGGGCTGCGCGGGTGCGGGCGGAGGAGCGGGCCGCGCGGCTG
>CBIMJO010000682.1:0-5856 GCA_966244135.1 uncultured Actinocrispum sp.
AGGGTGAGATCGCCGCCGCGGTCGTCTCCGGCGCACTGTCTCTTCAGGATGGTGCCCGGGTCGTCGCCCGCCGCAGCCAAGCGATTGCGCGGACGCTCGCCGGGCGCGGCGCCATGATGTCCGTTGCCCTGTCGGCGGACGCGGTCGAGTCTCGTCTGCCTGAAGGTCTGTCCCTCGCCGCGATCAACGGGCCGAACTCGGTGGTCGTCGCAGGTGAGCCGGAGGCCGTGGACGCCCTGTTCGCCGAGCTGACAGCCGAAGAGGTCCGGGTTCGCAAGATCGCCGTGGACTACGCCTCGCACTCGGCGCACGTCGAGCTGATCGAAGCGGAACTCCTGTCGGACCTGGTGATCCAGTCGCAGGACACGTCGGTTCCGTTCTTCTCCACGGTGACCGGTGACTGGGCGGAGGGCACCGGCTTCGACGCCGCGTACTGGTACCGCAACCTGCGCCAGCGCGTGGAGTTCGAGCCCGCGATCCGGTCGCTGTACACCGAGGGCTTCCGGTTCTTCGTCGAGGTCAGCCCGCACCCGGTGCTCGTCGCGAGCATCCAGGAGGCCGCTGCTGAGGCGGCGGTCGCCGGAACACTCCGTCGCGACAACGGCGACTTGACAAGGGTCCTGACCTCGATGGCCGAACTGTACGTGCGCGGTTTGCCGGTGCAGTGGGAGTTCCCGGGTGGACGCCGGGTCGCCCTGCCCACGTACGCCTTCCAGCGCAACCGCTACTGGCCGGACGCCGTGCCGAACGAGGTCCGCTGGCAGCAGACCGTTGAGCCGCAGGACCTTGGTGAGGAGGGCGGCGAGCTGCGCGACGGCTTGCTGGCCATGCCGACGGATGAGCGTCTCGGCCACCTCGTCGAACTCGTTCAGGCGCAGGTCGCCACCGTGCTCCAGTTCGAGTCGGCCGAGGATGTGGAGGCCGCGAAGGCGTTCAAGGAGATCGGCTTCGACTCGCTGACCGCGGTGCAGCTGGCCAACCGGCTCAAGGCCAAGACCGGTCTGAACCTCCCGGTCACGCTGGTGTTCGACTACCCGACGCCGGTCGTGCTCGCCGAGTTCCTGCTCGCCGAACTGCTCGGTGACCAACGGGATGTGGTGATCAAGCGGCGGGGTGCGTCCACGGACCCGATCGCGGTCGTCGGCATGAGCTGCCGGTTCCCTGGTGGCGTCGAGTCTCCCGAGGACTTCTGGCAGCTGGTCGTCAACGGCGTCGACGCGGTCGGTCCTATCCCGACAGACCGCGGCTGGGATCTCGACCCCACCAAGGGATATCAGGCCGGGTTCGTCTACGACGCCGCCGAGTTCGACGCCGCGTTCTTCGGTATCCCGCCGAAAGAGGCGGTCGGCATGGACCCGCAACAGCGGATGGTCCTGGAAGCCTCCTGGGAGGCCATCGAGCACTCCGGGATCACGCCAGGCAGCCTGCGCGGCACCCAGACCGGTGTCTTCGTCGGCTCATCGTCCAGCGGCTACGCACCTTCGCCGGACGCGTCCAGCAATGCCATGACCGGCCACCTGACCAGCGTCATCTCCGGCCGGATCGCTTACACCCTCGGCCTGGAAGGCCCGGCGGTCACCCTCGACACGGCCTGCTCGTCCGCGCTGACCGCGATCCACATGGCCGCCCGTTCGCTCCAAAGTGGAGACTGCGACCTGGCACTGGCCGGTGGTGTGACGGTGATGGTCACGCCGGCCTCGATGTCCCAGTTCGACGCGGTCGGCGGCTGGTCCGGCGATGGCCGGTGCCACGCGTTCGCCGATGCTGCGGCGGGTATGGGTACCGGTGAGGGCGTCGGCCTGATCATGTTGGAGCGCCTGTCCGACGCACGCCGCAATGGTCACCCCGTGCTGGCCCTGATGGTCGGCTCGGCCACCAACCAGGACGGCGCTTCGAACGGCCTGACTGCTCCGAATGGCCCATCGCAGCAACGCGTGATCCGCCACGCCCTGGCCAATGCCGGACTGGCTCCCGCGGACGTTGACGCTGTTGAGGCGCACGGCACCGGAACGACTTTGGGCGATCCGATCGAGGCTCAGGCCCTGCTGGCCACCTACGGCCAGGACCGGGAAAAGCCGCTGTGGCTGGGGTCGGTCAAGTCGAACATCGGTCACCTCCAGTCCGCAGCGGGTGCGGCGAGCGTGATCAAGATGGTGCTGGCGTTGCAAAACGATGTTCTGCCCAAGACGTTGCACGTGGACAAGCCGACCACCGCGGTGGACTGGACCGCCGGCTCGATCGAGCTGCTGCTGGAGAACCAGCCGTGGCCGGAGAACGGCCGCCCACGCCGCGCGGGTGTGTCCTCCTTCGGTGTCAGCGGCACCAACGTGCACACGATCTTCGAGCAGTACGAAGAGGCCGAGGAGCCTCGCGAAGACGTGACTCTGCCGACCGTCCCGTGGATCGTGTCAGCCAAGACCGAGGCAGCGCTGCGGGCTCAGGCCGAGCGACTGTCTACTGTGGATGGAAGTCTGGTCGACATCGGCTTCTCGCTGGCCACTTCCCGGACGACGTTCGACCACCGCGCTGTGGTGGTCGGCGACCCGCCCGCCGGGATCCGGGCGCTGGCCGACGGTGAACCGTCCGGTGGCGTGATCGAGGGCGTCGCGGACGTCACTGGCAAGCGGGTGTTCGTGTTCCCGGGCCAGGGTGCTCAGTGGGTCGGCATGGGCGCGCAGCTGCTGGACGAGTCGCCGGTGTTCGCCGAGCGGATCGCTGAGTGTGCGGCGGCGCTTGACTCCTATGTGGACTGGTCGCTGCTCGATGTTCTCCGTGAGGGGCGGGATCTGGACCGGGTCGACGTGGTTCAGCCTGCTTCCTGGGCCGTGATGGTCGCCCTGGCGGAGGTTTGGCGGTCCTATGGTGTCCGCCCGGATGTGGTCGTCGGTCATTCGCAGGGTGAGATCGCTGCCGCTGTCGTCGCCGGGGCATTGCCTCTCGAGGATGGCGCCAAGGTGGTCGCGCTGCGCAGCCAGGCGATCGCCCAGACGCTGGCCGGTCGGGGCGGGATGATGTCCGTGGCCCTGCCGCTCGCCGAGATCGAACCCCGGCTGCCGCAGGGCGTGTCGGTGGCGGCGGTGAACGGGCCGGCGTCCATTGTGGTCGCCGGTGACCCGGGTGCCCTGGACGCGTTGTTCGCCGAGCTGACCGCCGAGGAGGTGCGGGTCCGCAAGATCGCGGTGGACTATGCCTCGCACTCGGCCCATGTCGAGCTCCTGCAGGACGAACTGCTGACCACGCTCGCGGAGATCCAGCCTCGCAAGGCATCGGTGCCGTTCTTCTCGACGGTGACCGGGGAGTGGGCGGACGGCGAGGAGTTCGACGCCGGCTACTGGTACCGGAACCTGCGCCAGCGCGTGGAGTTCGAGCCCGCGATCCGGGCCCTGCTCGACCAGCGGCACCGGATGTTCGTCGAGGTCAGCCCGCATCCCGTGGTCACCATGGGGATCCAGTCGATCATCGACGACGCCGAGGTCAAGGCGGTCGCGGTCGGCTCGCTGCGCCGCGGCGACGGCGGCCTGGAGCGGTTCGTCACCTCGCTGGCCGAGCTGTTCGTCCGCGGCGGCAAGGTCGACTGGGGCGCGGTGTTCGCCGGGTCCGGCGCCCGTGTGGTGCCGCTGCCTTCGTACGCCTTCCAGCGCAAGCGTTACTGGTCGCACAACGAGTCGCACGGCTCGGACCCGGCCGCGCTGGGCCTGACCGCGGCCGACCACCCGTTGCTGGGTGCGGCGGCCGAGTTGGCCGAGTCCGGCGGAGTGCTGTTCACCAGCCGGATCTCGCTGACCACGCACCCGTGGCTCGCCGACCACGCCATCGGCGGCGCGATCCTGTTCCCGGGCAGCGGGTTCCTGGAGCTGGCGGTGCGTGCGGCCGACCAGGTGGAGTGCGACGTGGTCGAGGAACTGACCATGGGCGTCCCGCTGGTCCTGCCCGGCCACGACCCGGTCGCCGTGCAGGTCTGGGTTGGTCCAGACGACAACGGCCACCGCGAGCTGGGCATCTTCTCGCGCACCCCGGACGCCGACGAGTGGGTCCGGCACGCCAGCGGTTCGCTGGCCACCGGCGCCACCGAACCCGGCTTCCACCCGGACACCTGGCCGCCAACGGGCGCACAGCAGCAGGACATCGAAGACATCTACGACAAGATGGCCGACGGTGGCGCCGCTTACGGTCCCACTTTCCAAGGCCTGCGTGGGGTGTGGACGCGGGATGGCGAGGTCTTCGCCGAGATCGCCCTGCCGGACCACGTCGAAGACCCTGCCTCCTATGGTATCCACCCGGCCCTGCTCGACGCGGTCATGCACGCCATGCCCTTCGTGGACATGGGCGGCGATGGTGGGCGGCTGCTGTTCTCGATGGGCGGCGTCTCGCTGTTCGCCAGCGGCGCCCGCGAGATCCGCGTCAGGATCGCCAAGAATGGCCCAGACTCGGTGACCGTGGACGCCGTCGATACGGCTATGACGCCGGTCTATTCGGCTCAGTCAGTGGTCACGCGGGCGGTGTCCGCGGACATGTTGGCCACCAACGAGTTCGACTCGATGTACCGCCTGGATTGGGTGCCTGGCCCCCAAGGCGACCTCGATCTGTCGCAAGTGGACACAGTTGACCTCGATGTCGAAGAGGTCGCCGAAGTGCCCGCGATCGCGACGGTGCGTGTGTCCGCACCGGAAGGCCTTGACGTGCCGGAGGCGGCGCGGGAGCTGACCTCGAAGGTGCTGCGGCTGCTGCAGATGTGGATCAGCGATGAGCGTCTTGCCGACTCCCGTCTGGTGTTCGTCACCCGGGGCGCGGTCGACGGGGACGATGTGGCCGCATCGGCCGTGTGGGGTCTGGTCCGGTCGGCGCAGGCCGAGCAGCCGGGCCGGTTCGCCCTGGTCGACGTCGACGACGACAACCTGCCGCCGATCTCCACGGCCGAACCGCAGTCCATCGTGCGCAACGGTGAAGTCCGGGTGGCCCGCCTGGTTCCGATGACCAGGACCGAGGCCACGCCTGCCGAGTGGAACCCGGATGGCACGGTCCTGATCACCGGCGGCACCGGTGGGCTGGCCGCTCAGCTGGCCCGGCACATTGTGTCCACACGGGACATTCGCAGGCTCGTGCTGGTCAGCCGTCGTGGCCTGGAGGCCCCGGGCGCCCTGGAACTGCAGGCGGAACTCATCGCGCACGGCGCGGACGTCGACGTGGTGGCCTGCGACCTGTCCAACCGGGACGCTGTTACGGAACTGGTGCAAGGCATCGAGAACCTCACCGCGGTCGTCCACGCGGCGGCCGCACTCGACGACGGCATCATCGATCTGCTGACGCCCGAACGCATGGCCACGGTGCTCGGCCCGAAGGCCAACGGCGCCTGGCATCTGCACGAAGTCACACAGGACCTCGACCTGGCCGCGTTCGTCATGTACTCCTCGGTCTCCGGCGTGATCGGCGGCCCGGGCCTCGGCAACTATGCCGCGGCGAACGCGTTCCAGGACGCGCTGGCCCAGCACCGGATGGCCCGTGGGCTGGCCGGGCAGGCGATCGTGTGGGGCCCGTGGGTCGCCGACAGCGGCATGACCGCGGCGAACGACCAGGTGGTGCAACGATCCGGCGCGTCCGGCCTGAAGCTGATCCCGGCCGAGCGCGGTCTGGCCATGTTCGACCTGGCCGGCACGACTGGTCAGCCGGTGGTCATCGCGGCCATGCTCGACCTGGCCACGCTGCGGAACGTCGGCGTCCCGCCGCTGCTCAGCGGAGTGGTCCCGACCACCGGCCGGTCCCGCCGGGCCAAGGCCCCGGTCGCGTCCGGCCTGCTCACCAAGCTGAAGGCGACGGCCGAGGACGACGTCAGCATGGCGCACGTCGAGCTCGTGTGGG
>CBIMJO010000683.1:0-5851 GCA_966244135.1 uncultured Actinocrispum sp.
TAGGCGGCGACGCGGTAGCGGGACAGCGCGCCGGTCAGGCCGGGGGCCGCGGCGTCGCGGGCCGGGCTCTCCTCGTTCGTTGACACGGCGGGGTCTGGGGCGGTCATCAGGCTTGATCCTTCGCGTTGAGCTCGGCCAGGTAGCGGTTGTACGCGGTCAGCTCGTCGTCGTCCTCGTGCACCACCGCGGGGGCGGCAGGGGTACGGGGAGGGGGTACAGGTTCCGCCCTGACCTGCGTCCTCTCCCGCTCCTTGAGCCGGCGCACCCGCCACACCATGAACGCCGGGAACAGCCCGAACAGGGGCCATTGCAGGACGTATCCGAGGTTCTGCCAGGTGCCGCTCGCCGACTCGAACCGGGTCCACTGCCACCACGCGAGCGCACAGGCGCCGAGCAGGCTCACCACGCAGGTCGCCGCGATGAGCAACCCGCGCGTCGTCACCCGCTTGCCACGCACATCCCGACGCTAACACCCGTCACCTGAGTGACGGCGAACACCCAGTGTCTTGCGCCGGAGGTCCGGCGCCTTTATTCGGCGGATCCTCCCTTTCCGCTGGGCGTGCGGCCGGAAGGTCGCTTGTACCGGGTTGTACCAGGGCCTTTCGGCCGTGCGGTCAGCGGGAAGCTGGGCCGTCGAGAAAGGTGGCGGCCCTCCGGCGCAAGGCACTAGGCCTTCTGCGCCGTGCGGGCATAGCCGTCGGCGAGGCCGAAGACCTTCTGGCCGTAGGGAACCGAGTTGTTGTACGACAGCACGCCGGCCCACCAGCCCTGCGGCGAGCCCATGTCCCGGCCGCCCACGCACAGGTACCGCGCGGCGCCGAGGGCCGCGTCGTCGATCTGCTGGGGGTCGCCGCGGCCGTCGCCGTTGCCGTCGGAGGCCCATTTGGTCCAGGTGGACGGGATGAACTGCATTGGTCCAACCGCGCGATCCAGCGAGGCGTCGCCGTCGTACCGGCCACCGTCCGTGTCCGCAATCCTTTGCACACCCACTGATCCATCCAGCGGGACACCCACGATGGGCTTGGACGGACGCCCGTCCGCGCCCAGCTGGGCACCGCCGAACTGGCCGTGGTTGGACTCGATCCGGCCGATCCCGGCGAGAGTCGCCCACGACAGGTGGCAGCCGGGCACGGTCGAGCGCAGCACGAGCTCCGCGTTGCCGTAGGCCATCAGCGCCCGCGCCGGGACCCCGGTCACGGCGGACACGCGGCCGGCCCACGCGGTGAGCGGGTCCGCGCCCGCGGCGCCCTGGGGTTTCGGCACGTCCTGCACCTGCACAGGCACCGCCGCACCGGGTTCGACCTGTGCCGCGGGAACCTGCAGAGCGGGGATCTCGGTGGTGACCGGGCTGGCCGCGGGCACGAACGAGGTGCTCAGCAACCAGACGCCGGCACCGGCCATCCCCAGTACGAGCAGGACCAGTGCCAACCGCCCCAGCAGCCTGCGCCCCCGTCCTCGTTCAACCACCGCCACGGGTGGTCAACGACGAGGGCCGCCCGGCCGTTACGTACACATTCGGGTGGCTTACGCCACGCCGCCTGTTATGCCACGCCGTTTCGCTGCTGCCGCTGCAACCGGGCCACGCACCACGCGGGCGCGCTGCCCCTGCGCAGGTGCTCCAGCACCGTCAGCGGGCCCAGCCTGCGGCTGAGGTCCGACGGCACCAGGCCGGCCGCCCGGTAGTCCAGAGCGCGCTGGTCGAGGGGGCTGATCCCCGCGTCCCACCACTGCTCGGCCTCGGCCAGGCCGCCCACCATCTGCCAGTACCCGGCCGCCGAGGCGATCAGGTCCTGCGGCACTCCCGGCAGGCGCTTGCTCATCGCGTCCAGGTACGCCGGGTCGGCCGACTGCACGGCCACCCACGACTTGGCGCCACCCTTGGACCGCTGACCCGGGATCCCAGGCTGGGAAACGGTTACCGGTCCCTCGGCCAGCCAGGTCGAGGCGATGCGGTTGATCTCCTCCGCTTCCGCGTCTTGCGAACGCTCCTGTGTCCACTGCCGAACCAGTGCGTCGACCCCGTGGTCGTCGACCATCCGTGCCTCCTTTGGGGGCGATGATCACTCGTTGCCGAAGACCGTAGGGTGGCGTGCCCTCCAGACGCTAGAGGAGAACCTTCATCAATCTCGCCACCTGGACTTTTCTTCGGTAATCCACCCGGACGGTCCAATATGGATCGCCCAACGGCAGCACTCGTGACCCAGTGTCACTAGGCGAACAGCTGCTTGACAAACGTGATGATCGCGTCCGCGCCGTCGCGCAGCCAGCCGAGCACCGTCTGCACGGCGTTCGCCGACTGGGTCGGCTGAGTGATCAGGTAGAACACCAGCAGCGCCACCACTGCCAGCAGGACTATCTTCTTCGCGTTCACCGGCTCGACTCCGTCCGCTCCGCACTCCGCCAGGCTGTCACCCGGGCGAGTTCCTGCCCTCCCCCGGTACGCAAACCGGCCGGACTCACTCTACGGTGGCAACCCGTTCCAGCGCATCCAGCCACGCCCCGTAGTCACCCATTAGGGGACATCCCTGAACGGGGGCATTCTTGCACTCTTCGGATAAGCGCTCCCGTGCATGAGTCACTACCAGCCACGATCTTCAGTTTGTTCAGTGAATGCCGAACTGGCGACACTGCTGTGTGGAATACTACATTGAAGAGCATGACTGACGACACCCCGTTCAACGTCTTGCAGCTGCTGACCGAACAGCAGCGCGAAGGCCTGTACGCCGCGGGCACCTGGGTGTCGTTCCCGCCCGAACGGACGATCTTCTGGCAGGGCCAGCCGTCCCACTCGGCGCTGCTGACCCGCTCGGGCAGCGTCAAGATCACCCAGACCGCGCCGGACGGCGAGGAGGTCATGCTGATCGCGCGCGGCGCCGACGAGCTGATCGGCGACGAGGGCGCCCTGCTCGGCGAGGTCCGCTCGGAGACGGTGACCACCATGACCGAGGTGACCGGCTACGACATCAAGGCCGAGGACCTGGTCCGGTTCGTCGAGGAGAACTCGCTCTGGCCGGTGATGTACCGGGCCGTGGTGCGCCGGCGGCGCGAGTCCGACCAGCGCGCGGTCACCGCCCGGCTGGACGTGCGGTACCTGCTCGCCCGCTGGCTGCTCGACCTGGGCACCGAGGTCGGCCTGCACACCGAGCACGGCCTGGAGATCGGCTCGCTGACCCAGCGGGACCTGGCCGGCCGGATCGGCGCCTCGCGGGACGCGGTGGCCAAGGAGCTGGGCCGGCTGCGCGAGGAGAACGTGGTCACCACCGGCCGCCGCAAGATCATTCTCCGAGACGTGGCAGCTCTTCGAAAAATCGCCACTGTTCAGTCTTCGATTCCACCTCTCAACGTGTAATACTCTACACAGAGGGTGGTGGTGTCATGACAGCCAGACCCTGGCCATCCTCGAGAAGTACGAACGCCTGCACGGCGTCTGACGGCTGGGGAGGCACCCCATGACCGCTCCAACGACACTGCCCGGCCCGACGATCCCCGCGTTGGGCGAGGGCCGCTGGCCCTCCGTGCTGCTGATCTGCGACCGGTGGTCGCCGGCCCGCGGGGCGATCTCCAAGTTCAACCGGGCCCTGGCGATCGCGTTCGCCCAGGCCGGGCACCGCACGACCTGCCTGGTGGAGCGCGCGACGCAGCAGGAGCGCCGGGACGCGGAGAGCTTCGGGGTCACGCTGCGGATGGCCGAGCGGACCCCGGCGGGCCCGAACTTCTACCTGCCGTCCGCGACCGTGCTGGAGTCCCAGCCGGATGTCGTCGTCGGGCACGACGTGGTGACGGGTTCTGTCGCGTGGACCTACGCGCGCAAGTACCTCCAGACCGCCAAGCTGGTGCTGATCGTCCACTCCGCGCCGAACGAGCCGTACGAGCAGCTCGGCGAGATCCCGCGGCCGCGCGACGCCCGGGAGGGCGAGATCTGCGGGATCGAGGCCGACCTGGTGGCCGCGGTCGGGCCGAAGCTGACCCGGGAGGCGGAGGGCATCGTCGGCGACGGGTTCGGCAGCGTCCCGGTGCTGCAGCTGGACCCGGGCATGCACATCCCGACCACGCACGCGGGCCGCACCCGTGAGGTCCCGCGCAACATGAACGTCACGATGGTCAGCCGGACCGGCCACATCAGGCTGAAGGGCCTGGACATCGTCTCCGCCGCGATCGCCGGCGTCACCCTTCCCCACGGCCAGCCGAGGCCGCGGCTGCTGATCCAGGGATCGCCGCCGGACAGGTGCGACGGGCTGCACGAGCGGCTGCTGGTGATCTCGCAGCTGCCCGCCGACCGGCTCGACGTGCGGCCGTTCAAGGAGGACTTCCACGAGATCGGCCGGGAGATCGGCCGGTCCGCGCTGTTCGTGCTGCCGTCCAGGGTGGAGGGTTTCGGCCTTGCCGCGCTGGACGCGATCAGCCTCGGCACGCCCGTGCTGGTCAGCGACCAGAGCGGGGTCGCGGAGATCCTGCGGGCGCACCTCGGCGAGGACGCGGACCCGTTCATCGTCGACGTCGTCGACGACCCGGGCCGCGACATACCGCGCTGGCGGGACGCCATCCAGCGCGTGCTCGCCAACCCCCGCAAGGCCTTCACCGACGCGCACCAGCTGCGCGACCGTCTGGCCGGCGCCATGCGCTGGGACCTCACCGTGAGCACGCTGGTCACCCGCCTGGCGATCCCCGTTCCCCGGATGAGCTAAAGGGTGCGGGCGATGATCTCCTTCATGATCTCGGTGGTGCCGCCGAAGATCCGCTGCACGCGGGCCGAGGTCCAGGCCTTGGCGATGGGGTACTCGTTCATGTAGCCGTAGCCGCCGAACAGCTGCAGGCAGGCGTCGACGACCTTGCCGAGGCGCTCGGTGGTCCACATCTTCGCCATGGCCGCGCCGGTGACGTCGAGCTCGCCCTTGAGGTGGCGGGTGATGCACTGGTCCAGGAACGCCTTGCTCACCTCGACCTCGGTGGCCGCCTCGGCGAGGGTGAACTTGGTGTTCTGGAACCCGAACAGCGGGCGGCCGAACGCCTCACGTTCCTTTGTGTACTGCAGGGTCTGCTGCACGGCCAGCTCCATCGCCGCCACCGCGCTCACCGCGATGATCAGGCGCTCCTGCGGCAGCTGCTGCATCAGCTGGATGAAGCCCTGGCCCTCCTGGGTGCCCAGCAGGTTCTCCGCGGGGACGGTCACGTCGTCGAAGAACAGCTCGGACGTGTCCTGGCCCTTCATGCCGACCTTGTCCAGCACGCGGCCACGCCGGAACCCTTGCGCCCCTTCGGTTTCCACCACGACGAGGGACACCCCCGAGGCCTTCTCCTCCGGGTTGGTCTTGGCCGCCACGATCACCAGGCCGGCCTGGGCGCCGTTGGTGATGAACGTCTTGGCACCATTGAGGATGTAGGAGTCGCCGTCCCGGATCGCCTTGGTCTTGATGTTCTGCAGATCCGACCCGGTGCCCGGCTCGGTCATCGCGATCGCGCCGACCAGTTCGCCGCTGGCGAGCTTCGGCAGCCAGCGCCGCTTCTGCTCCTCGGTGCCGCAGGAGTTGAGGTAGTGCGCCACGATCCCGCTGTGCACGGCGTTTCCCCAGGCGTCGTCGCCGCAGTAGGACTGCTCCTCGAGCAGCACCGCCTCGTGCGCGAACGTGCCGCCGCCCCCGCCGTACTCCTCGGGGATGGAGAGGCACAGCAGGCCGACCTCGCCGGCCTTGTTCCAGAGCTCGCGGTCGACCTGCTTGGCCTCCGCCCACCGCTCGTGGTTCGGGCCGAGTTCCTTCTGGCAGAAGGTCTTCGCCAGCTCGCGGAAGGCGTCGAGATCACCGTCCATCCACGAGGACCGCTGCGTGAACGCCACCAGACCTCCACGGGGAAG
>CBIMJO010000684.1:0-5851 GCA_966244135.1 uncultured Actinocrispum sp.
TCCAGTTTGCGGCGTACATTGGACGATGTCCGTATCGGCCTGTTGTCGAGCAGGACGTGGCCCGGCGTCGGGTTGCTGTCGCTGGCAGGGCTGTGCGGGAACATCACGTTGTTCGTGGTGGCGGCGGACGCGACCGGTCTGCACGCGACGGTCGGGCAGTTGCTGCCGCTGGCGGTGTTGTCGCTGTTCGCGATGAGCCTGCCGCTGAACGTTGGGGGCTGGGGTCCAAGGGAAGGTGTCACCGCGCTGGCGTTCGGCGCGGCGGGTCTGGGGGCGGCGCAGGGCCTGACCACGGCGGTGGTCTACGGCGTGCTCGCGCTGGTCTCGACCCTTCCTGGAGCGCTCGTGCTGGTCGCTCAGGCTCCGGTGGTGCAGAGATGGGAAAAGAAGCGCTATGCGACAGGTAGCAATTGAGCGGCTGGCCGACACGACCCTGCCGACCGTGTACGGCGACTTCCGGGCGATCGGCTACAACGATCCCGCGGTTGCCTACCAGCAGATCGCGTTGGTGTACGGGGACATCAGCTCCGGTGAGGGCGTGCTGACCCGGTTGCACTCCGAGTGCCTGACCGGGGATGTGTTCGGCTGCAACAGGTGTGAGTGCGGCGAGCAGTTCGCCGCGGCGATGCGCGCGATCGTGGCCGAGGGCCGCGGTGTGCTGGTGTACTTACAGGGCCACGAAGGCCGCGGCATCGGGCTCTTGGCCAAGCTCAAGGCGATGCGGTTGCAGGAGCAGGGCCTGGACACCGTCGAGGCGAATGTCGCGTTAGGACTGCCGGTGGACGCGAGGGACTACCACGCGGCCGCGGACATCCTGCACGACCTCGGGATCGACTCGGTCCGGCTGCTGTCCAACAACCCGGAGAAGCTCAGCGCGCTGCGCCGCTACGGCATCCGGATCACCGAACGGGTTCCGCTGCTGATCACCCCGAACGTGGAGAACCTGCCGTACCTGCAGGCGAAGCGGGAACGGCTGGCGCACATGCTGCCTCAGCTGGACGACTTGAGGGCCGACAGCACGTCCGCGAAGGACGTGACCAAGCTGGCCAGCGCGGCCCGGCCCTTCTCCGCCGACGCCAGGGAAGGCCGCCCGACCACGCCGGACGTGGTGTAGGCCTTCAGTCCCAGGGTGAGCATGTGCGGGCGGTCGCCCGTCACATGGTCATGCTCGGCGTAGTCGCCGGCGACCAGCTCCGGATGGGCGTGCAGCAGCAACGAGGTCTCGAACTCCCCGGCGTGCATGTCGGCCTCGTTGGTGAGCACGACCCCACCGGCCTGGCGCGCGGCGGTCCAGCCGGCCTCGGTGGGGAACAGGGCCATGTGGCCGGACTCCTGGACCACATTGGACAGTACGTAGTTGCCGCCGTGGCCGTTGATCAGCACGAGGTGCCGGATCCCGGACCTCCGCACGGAAGCGGCGATGTCGGTGACCAACGCGTACAGCGTGTTGGCGGAAATGCTGACGGTGCCGGGGAAACCGTCGTGCTCGTGCGAGCAGGAGATGGTGATCGGCGGCAGGTGCAGCACGGGATACGCGTCCGCGATCGCCTTGCTGATGATCGCCGCCACCACGGTGTCGGTGACCAACGGCAGATGAGACCCGTGCTGCTCAAAACTTCCCACGGGCAGCACGGCCACATCCGGGGCCAGCTCACGAACCTGCGCAGACGTCGTCACCGGAAGCATGCGCTGACCGTACCTCGTGGGTGGTTGTACCGGTTAGCGCCGGTACAACCACCCACGAGAGGCTGGTCAGCCTTCGACGCGGTGCGAGGCCCAGAAGGAGGTCAGGTCGATGGACCCGGCCGCCGCCTGTGCCGCCGCCTTGAAGTCGGCCACTGTGGACACTCCGTACCAGTGCGACTGCGCGTACGACTTCATCAGGTTGCTCATCGCCGTCTCACCGATCAGCCGGCGCAGGTCGTGCAACGTGCACTTGCCGTACCCGTAGATCACCGTGCTGTACCTGGACGAATGCGCGTCCCAGTAGGCCATCGAGTTGGTCAGCTTCTCCGCCGACGACTGCCAGGTGATGCCGCAGCCGCTGCCGGTGATCCCGTTGAACAGGTCCGTGGCGTAGTCGGTGAAGCCCTCGTCCAGCCAGGGGGAGTTGTACTCGTCGTCGCCGACGATCCCGTAGAACCACTGGTGGCCCAGTTCGTGCGCGAGCGCGGTGGACGAGACCAGGTCGAGGATGAAGCCCGGGTACTCCATGCCGCCGAACCAGAAGTTGTTGTCCAGGATGACGTCCGCCTCCTGGTACGGGTAGTCCCCGAACCGGGTGGAGTGGGCGTCGATCGCGTTGCGCGCCACGGTGAGCATGGACTGGGCGCTGCTCGCGCTGATCCCGCTCACGTAGTAGATGTTGATCGTGAAGCCCTTGCCGGAGGTGCCGCTGATCTTGCTGAACGGCCCGGCGCCCCAGGCGAACTCGCGCACGTTGGTGGCGGTCGCGTGGGTGGTGGTCGTGCTGCCGCTGGTCGTCTCGGTCGACGTGCCGGTCGCCGGGGTCTGCAGCGCGGCCGGGTGCACCAGGGTGACGTCGAAGTTGCTGATCAGCGCGTAGAACGACTCACCGTTGTTGGTGTACGGGTCGAGGTGCCAGCCGGCGGTGTCCCGCACCGCGAGCACCGGCAGGGCGTTGCCGAGGAAGTTGTTCGGGCCGTCGTGGCCGAACCGGTCCGCGCCGCTCGGGACGACGATGCTGAGGTTGAACCCGATCGTGCCGGACTGCCCCTGGGCCAGCGGGCTCGGCAGGGTGATCTTCATGGCGGTGCAGTTCACCGAAAGAGGTGACGCCGTGCCGCCGGTGACGTTGGTGACCGTGATCGGCGTCGACGGGCACGAACCGTGGTAGTTGTCCCACAGCCGCAGGTAGACCTCGGCCAACGGGGTGGTCGAGGCGTTGGTGAACGACACCGACTCGGTGCCGGTCCAGGTGTCACCGGCCGTGTTCGACGTCAGGTTCACGGTGTAGTTCGGGCTGACCGGGGTGCGCGTGCCGTCGGACGCGCCCGGGTTGACCGTCCAGCCGAAGCTCGCCGAACCGGTGTGCCCGCCGGGGTCGGACGCGGTCACGGTGACCGTCGAACTTCCCGCGGTACTGGGGGTTCCGGAGATCAGGCCGGTGCCCGCGTTGATCGACAGCCCGGCCGGCAACCCGCTCGCGGAGTAGCTCAGCGTGTCGCCCTGCGGGTCCGAGGCCTGGATCTGCAGGCTCGCCGCCTGGCCCACGGAGCTGGTCTGCGCGCCGGGGTTGGTGACGGACGGGCTCTGGTTGCCCGAGCCGCCCGCGGTGGCCAGCGCGAGGTCGTCCAGCACGAAGTCGGTGGCCAGGCTGGAGTCCTCGGTACCGGTGAACTTCAGCGTGATCGTCTGGCCGAGGTACGCGGACACGTCGATCGTGCGCTGGGCATATCCGGTGTTCTTGTCCAGGTTCGAATAACTGGCGACCGTGGTCGAGCCGATTTGGGTGACCAAAGTGTCGTATTTGGTCGTTGTGGTCGTTTCTTTGGTGCCGATGTGCAGCCAGTAGGTCAATGTCGCGGAAGTGCAGCCGGCCGGCAGCGAGACGGATTGGGACAACGTGTCGGTATGCGTGCTGCCATACCCGTCCAGCCACCCGATCTGTGATCCGCCGTGCGCCGGTTGTGCGCTGGTCGCGGCCGAGATCACCCCGCTGGTCTGGGTCCACGGGCTGGTGCCGGACTCGAATCCGCCGTTCACGATCACCTGGTCGCCACAGGCCGCGGCGACGGCCGGACTGGCGCTGAGCGTCACACTCGCTAATCCGAGGGTGACGGCGAACAATGCGGCTAGCGGTCTGGGTCTCATCGCGCGGCCTTTCCACGGCGAACTGCAGGGTCCCGGAAAAGCTTGCGGCCCGCCACCGATGCGGACAACGCTACGTTTTTGCCTGTTAACGGCCCGGACTTGCGCATTGCCGGGTTATGGCTTAGCCACCATGGCCGGCCCGACGATCGGCCTGGACCATCCGGACTAGGTTGGTGCGCATGGGGAAGGTTCAGTACCAGTGCGCCATGTCGGTCGACGGGTTCATCGCCGGGCCGGGCGGGGACATGTCGTGGATGAGCGAGTACATGGGCGGGGGCGAGGAGAACGAGTTCGTGCCCAAAGTGGGGGCGCTGCTGATCGGCAACCGCACGTTCCGCGGTGACGACCCCAACAAGGGCACGGACGAGGAAGGTGCCTACAGCGGTCAGTACACCGGCCCGAGCATCGTCCTGACGCACAACATCCCCGACGAGCCGGTCGAGAACATCACCTTTATGGATGATCTTCACGGCGCGCTCACGGCCGCGAAGGCCGCGGCGGGGGACCGGGACGTCAGCGTGCTCGGCGCGGATGTCGCCCGGCAGCTGATCGAGGCCGGGCTGCTCGACGAGATCCTGGTCGCCATCATCCCGGTGCTGCTCGGCGACGGTGTGCGGCTGTTCGACCACCCGGGCGGGACCAAGGTGCGCCTTGAGGTGGTCGAGACCGACGGCACCACCATCACGCTGCGGGTTCTCAAGTAGTCACGCTCCGTGCAAGGTCTTGAGGTTCACTGAGCCACTCAGTCATCCGCGGGCAGCCGCGATGGCGTCCTATGTGGATCCAGGGATCAGTCCCTTGCCGGGCAACGACTTCAGCGCGCACCCGCCCACCGGGACCGCGCCCGCGCACGACCCGTTGCTGGCGGCGCTGTGCCGCACCGGCTGTCCGATCCCGGCTGGGTGCCGTTGCCGTCCGGCCCCGGCTGAGGCACTGTTATTCCGCGCGCACATTTCGATGCGCGAAAAAATGTCCCAGGATTGCTGTTTCTCTCCCGAAGTTGCTCAGTTTTCACCTCCGCTCTGTGTGTTACCCCACCTGACGTTTGATCAGGTCGCGAAATGCACTGAGATAGCCAATGAGGAAGTCGCCCGTGGCCTCGTCGCCCGGCCCGCCCTCCTCGGTGAAGGTGTCTGCCCGCAAGTCGGCCACGGGCTGGTCGAGCACGGGCGAACCGGTGACCGCGAGAATGCCCCGCAGGTGCTGCTGGGCCGCCTCGGTCGAGCCGGTGCCGGCGATGGCCGACGGCTTGCCGTCCAGCTCTCCGGCGGTCCAGTCGATGGCGTTCTTGAGGGCGCCGGGGATGGATCTGTTGTACTCCGGCGTGATGAACAGCATCCCGTCCGCGCTGGTCACGGCATGTTTCAGGGCCGCGGCAGCGGGTGGGACGGCTTCGTCGTCATCCCGGGTGTACAGCGGCAGATCCATGATCGGCAGCTCGGTGAGCTGTAAGTCGGCGTGTGGTGCGAGCCGTGCGAGAGCTCTGGCCAGGCGGTGGTCCGCGGACTGCGCGGACGGACTGCCGACTAGGTATCCGACTTGATAAGTCATGGCCGTCTCCACCTTCGGTCAAGGCATGGTAAAATTCAAGAAGGTCATCTCGATTGACCAATCGACGGTAGAGACCGCGGTCGCTTCCGTGCAATGGCGGGCGTGTGTCATGCATTCAAAGTCTGGTCGTTTCATGACGAGGACTTGCCAGTGCCGGAAATCTAGTAATTACCTAGTATTGTCATCACTCTTGACCAAATACGGGGTGATCGTCAGTGGAGACACGGCAGCTGGAGTACTTCGTCGCGGTGGCGGAGGAACTGAGTTTCACCCGCGCCGCACAACGTCTGCTCACCGGGCAGTCCACAGTTTCGGCCGGGGTGCGCGCACTGGAGTCGGATCTGGACACCGCGTTGTTCGAGCGGTCCACCCGCCGGGTCGCGCTGACCCCGGCGGGGGTCAGCCTGCTGCCGGAGGCCAAGGCCGCGCTCAACGCCATCGACCGGGCGCGCCTGTCGGTGCGGCT
>CBIMJO010000685.1:0-5848 GCA_966244135.1 uncultured Actinocrispum sp.
GGAGACCGGTTGGTCGAATAGCGGGTCTGTGATCGTGCCTGCTGGTGTGGCGTGGCTCAGGTTGCCGTCCAGATGCCATCGGCTGATCGTGTCGTCGAGTTGCACTGCCCACAGCCGTCGGCCTTCGAGGACGAGGCTGACCACGCTGGGGGCGTTGATCCCCGCGATTTCCTTGCTGGCTCCGGTGATCGGGTTGATTGTGTACACCTTGCCGGGTGTGGTCGCGGCTACGAGCAAGGTGTCCCCGGCCGGGGTCGAGATGATGTCGTTCATGAAGAAGTCGCCGGGGGCGCCGCCGGCTCCCGGGCCGGTCAGCTGAAGGGTGCGTGGCGGGCCGAGTTTGCCGAACACGTTCGGCACGAAGAACAGTTGTGGGTGGTACGAGTCGGTGAACCAGGCTCCGTAGGGGGTTACCGCCACGTCGTTGATGTACGAGGTCTGCGGGTCGCCGAAGGTGTAGTCCGCGACTTTCGCTTTGGTGCGGGTGTTGTAGACGTACGCCTTGCCGCCGTTGCCGCCTGCGACGAACAGCAGGCCGTGGCGGCGGTCCAGGTCCAGGCCCGCCGCACCGGTGCCGGGCGGTGTTTCGATGAACCGCTCCGCGGTGCCTCGCCTGATGTTCTCGCGGAAGATCGTGCCGGCGATCAGGTCGCCGGTGTAGAACGTGCCGTCGCCGGCGTCCGTGATTCCCTCGGCCGAGGTGGCGCCGGGAAGCACGATCACCTTGGTCGCCGCGGCCGCCGGTGCTGCCAGACCCAGCAGGAGCGGTATCACCACCATCGGTATGGCCAGGATCTTGCGCATAGTGAATCCCTCCAGTTACCCCAGTCCCCCGGAGCCATGGTGCCCCACCAGTCAAGACCGCGGACCTGGACCGGGTCCGCGTTCATCGATATTGTTCCCCCAGGTGTTCCGCGATCCCGGGAATCGCTCACCGCCGGTTTCGCCCGGTTGGGCGTGATGTCGGTTTGATGCCCGGTTGATGCCGCCGTTCCGCATGATTCCGCCTGTCTGTCCACTGGGGACTGGGGAGGAATCACGGTGCGTCTGCGTCGTGTGGTGGTGGGCGGTACTGCCGCCGCCCTGATGGGTTCGATGCTGACGCTGCTTGCGGGCAGCGGTCAGCTGGGGGCGCCGCGGCCGGCGCCCGTCGCGGAGGCGCCGAACGCGCCCGCGGCGATGGTGGCCGCGCGGCTGCAGGGGACGCGGGTGGAGGTCGCCGACGAGCGGACCCCGACCCGGGCGGTGTACGCCAACCCTGGTGGCACGCTCACGTCCGAGCTGACGGCCGTGACGGTGCGGGTGCAGAAGGGCGGCAAGTGGGTCGGCGTCGACACCAGCCTCGGCAAGCAGTCCGACGGCATGGTCGCGCCCAAGGCCGCGGACGGCGACCTGACCCTGTCCCCGGGCGGGGACGGCGCGCTCGCGACCCTGCGGCGGGACGGGAAGACGCTGGCGCTGTCCTGGCCCGGCACGTTGCCCGCGCCCGAGCTGTCCGGCTCGCAGGCCACCTACCGGGGCGTCTTGCCGGGCGTGGACCTGGTGATGATCGCCGAGCGGGGCGGTTTCAGCCAGCACCTCGTGGTGCGCGACGCCGAGGCCGCACGCAACCCCGCGCTCAAAGCGATCCGGCTGCCGGTGAAGGCCGACGGCATCACCTTGTCCGCCAACAAGGACGGCGGGTTGCGTGCGGTCGACAGCGCAGGGGCTGAGATGTTCGGCGCTCCGCCGTCGACCATGTGGGACGCTGCCGGGCGCGTCGCGTCGATCGGTGTGTCCGTTGTGGACGGTGCGTTGGTGCTGACGCCGGACGCGGGGTTCCTCGCCGACCCATCGGTGAAGTACCCGGTCACGGTGGACCCGACGCTCACCACGATCCAGAAGTGGGGCTGGGCGAACGTGCTGTCCGGCCACCCGGACACGCCGTACTGGGGGACCAGCGGCGACGGCAACGCGCAGGTCGGCCAGTGCCCGAAGGACCTGCCGGACGGCGGTTGGTGCAACGGGATCGGTGAAGGGCTGGCCTACTTCCAGTACGACACCTCGGACCTGGCCGGTAAAACGCTGCTCAGCGCCACGTTCACCACGGTCGCCATCTCGAGTCCCGACTGTTCGGACCGCGAGCAGGTGGTCTACCGCGCCAACAAAGGCATCTGGAACGGGATGACCTGGAACAACCAGCCGTGGGGCACCTGGAACCGCACGAGGTCGGTGCCCGGTGTGCACAGCGGGACCTGTGGCACGGGCTGGAAGGAGGTCGGGTGGGACATCCCGGTCGACCTGATCGACACCGGCGGCCACACCCCGCTGTTCCTCAAGGCCAAGAACTCGGGTGACCAGTACGCGTGGCGCAAGTACGACCCGGCGCAGACGGTCCTGAAGGTCCACTGGAACCGCACGCCGTACGTGCCGGGCGGGCTCACCACCGATCCCAGGCTGCCCGCGCCGTGCAAGTTCTGTGGCGGCCTGCCCTACGTCGGCCAGGACACGATCACGCTGGGCGCGCAACTGTCCGATCCGGACGGTGACCAGGTGCGTGCGCAGTGGCGGGTCTCGGCCAACGGTACCGAGATCGCGTCGTGGGACGCCGGCATGCAGGCGTCCGGAGCGGTCCACACCGCGCAGATCAACCTGGCGGACAAGGACGGCCAGCGGATCGGCTGGTGGGTGCACGCCAGTGACGGCGCGACGTCCAGCGGACAGGCCAGCGGCACGGACTTCGTCGTCGACCGGACCAAGCCGGACAAGATGCCAACCGTGGCGTCCGAACTGTACACAGAGGACAATCGCTGGCACGGTGGCACGGACGTGCCCGGCACGTTCACCTTCGGCAGCAACGGTGTCGGCGACATCGACCACTACAAGTACGGCTGGCAGGACCCGCCGAACGTCTCGATCGACGCGGACGCCCTCGGCCAAGGCGCGACCGTCAAGTTGCCCATGCCGGGCGACGGCCCGCAGACGCTCTACGTGCGCAGCTACGACCGTGCGGGCCACGAGAGCCCACAGCGTGAGTACCGGTTCTACGTCCGCGCTGGCAACGGCCCGCTGGCACAGTGGTCGTTCGACGGCAACGCGCAGGACACCGCGTTCCTCGGCGACCGCCACGGCACGTTGAACAACGGCGCAACCATCCAAGCCGGTGGCGCGGCCGGTTCGGCTCTCAAGCTGGACGGTGCCGACGACGACGTCACCGCGCCGAACGCGATCCGCAACACGGCCGGGTTCACCGCGACCGCATGGGTGAACCTGCAGCGCAACAACGGTGCCCGGGCAGCCGTCAGCCAGGATGGCCTGAAGTTCCCCGGTTTCACGCTGTGGTACCGGGCCGAGGACGACGGCAGCAACGCGCGCTGGGTGTTCGGCAAGCCTGCCTCGACCGACACGTTCACGAGCATCGCGATGGCGGAGTCGGCGCCCGGTACGCCGCAGCTGAACACATGGACCCACCTGGCCGGCGTGTACGACCCGGACGCCAGAGAAATCCGTCTTTTCGTCAACGGCAGGCTCGCCGGGACCGCGCAGGCCCCCACGGCCACGGGTTACGCGGGCGGGCCGGTCCGGATCGGCCGGACCATCTGGGACGGCAACATCGTCGACCAATGGCCCGGAGCGATCGACGAGGTACAGATCTTCGACCGCCCGCTGCCGGCGAACGAGGTCATGGGCCTGGTGGGCGCGGGCAACGTCCAGGTCGCGCACTGGAAGTTCGACGACGACAAGGGCACGACCGCCCGCAACGCGGTCGAGGGCGGCACGGACGCCGTGCTGGAGGGTGGCGCGGCGTTCGTGTCCGACGGCGCGGTCGGCCGCGGCGTGCATCTGGACGGGGGCACCGGTGTCCTCTCGACGCCTGGCCCGATGGTCCGCAGCGACCAGAGCTTCTCGGTCGCCACACAGGTCCGGTTGGACGCGAATGTCGACGAGAACGGCACATTCACGGTGCTCAGCCAGGACGGCGAGAAGATCTGCGCGTTCTGTCTGCAGTACCAGAGCAAACGCTGGGTCTTCGTCCTGCCGCGCACGGACGAGGACACGCCGTCGGGCTACGACTGGGTCGGCACGAGCTTCCAGCCCGTGCGCGGCCAGTGGTACCACCTGGCCGGGACGTACGACGCGCCCAGCGGCAAGATCCGGCTCTACGCCGACGGCGAGCTGATCGGGGAGACCACCAGGGTCACGCCCTGGCAGGCGCGGCACGCGTTCCGGATCGGCCAGGCGTTGATCCGCGGTGAGGCGCACCAGCGGCTGCCCGGCACGGTCGACGACGTCCGCGTGTACAGCAGGGCGATCTCGCCGGATGAGGTCCGCGCGCTGGTCACCGGCGCCGGGGTCACCGCGGCGACCTGGAAGTTCGACGGCAACGCCGCCGATGTGCAGGGCAAGTTCCCCGGCACGGTCGCGCCGGGCGCCGACTGGGCGGCCGGGCAGGCGAACCAGCCCGATCCGACCGACCTTGCCTTGCGGCTCAACGGTTCCGGCTACGTCTCGACGGCCGCGCCGGTGGTGCACACCGACCGCAGCTTCACGGTGACGGCGTGGGCGCGGCTGGACAAGACCGGCGGCCAGGCGGCGGTGGTGTCGCAGAGCGGGCAGCACGTGGCCGGGTTCGACCTGCGCGCGCTCGCCGACGGACGCTGGGGTTTCCTTGCCATGAACAGCGATCAGCCGGGCACCGGTGACGAGGCGGCCGGGCCGGTCGCGCAGCTGGGCGTGTGGACCCACCTGGCCGGGGTGTACAGCAAGGACCGTCAGCAGATCGAGCTGTACGTCAACGGCGTGCTCGCCGCCTCCGCCGTACACACCGGTGGGTTCGACGCCACCGGTGGTGTCCAATTCGGACGGTCACTGTGGGCGGACAACCCGAACGCCGAGGTTTTCACCGGAGCCATCGACGATGTCTCGCTCTACAGCCGGGCGCTGCTCGTGGGCGAGATCCAGACGATGGCCGGGCGGGACGTCAGCCTCGCCCACAACTGGACGTTCGACGAGGGCAAGAGCACGCGCGCCGGTGACGCCGTCGGGGCGAAGCCGGCGACGCTCAGCGCGGGTGCGACGTTCGCGCCTGGGCGCGTTGGCAATGCACTCGACCTGCCCAACGGCGGCTATGCCACGACGTCCGAAATGGACGTGCGCACCGACACCAGCTTCACGGTGACCGCATGGGTGAACCTCAAGGACAACCCTTGCGACATCGACCAGACGGATCGGTGCTTCCGGAGCGCCGTGTCGCTGGACGGCGGCAGTGCCAGCAGCACCAGCAAGTTCCGGCTCGGGAACGTCATCGACGACAAGGGCCACGACAACAACTGGATCTTCGAGGTGCCGGAGGCGAGCGGCGCGGTGACCAAGGCGTCGGTGGAGGTCTGGCCGAGCGACCTGAACCACTGGGTGCACCTGGCGGGCGTGTACGACGCGCCGAACAAGACCATCTGGTTGTACGTCGACGGCGTCCGCAAGGAGTCTGGCACGCTGCTGCAGCCGTGGCAGGCCAACGGCGGGCTGCAGTTCGGCCGTTCGAAGACGGCGAATGCCTGGGGCGACTACTGGCACGGCGGCATCGACGACGTCCGGCTCTACAGCGGCGCGCTGACCGCAGACCGAGTGTCCGCGTTGCACCGGTCCTACCCGGCGGCCCAGCCGGCGCAGCTTCCGATGGCCGATGCCGGGCGCTGGAAGTTCGACGAGAACACGGGCACCACGGCAGCCGATAGCAGTGGGCGCGGCAACACCGCGTCGCTGAGCACGGGCGCGAGCTGGCACGCCGGCCGCGCCGCCACCACCGGCTGGTTCGACGGGCAGACCGGCGCCGCGGAGACGTCCGGTCCGGTCGTCGACACGGCGAAGA
>CBIMJO010000686.1:0-5834 GCA_966244135.1 uncultured Actinocrispum sp.
CGGGGTATGGGATCCGAACTGTACAACGCTTTCCCTGCGTACGCCCAGGCGTTCGACGAGATAGCAGCAGAACTCGACCAGTACCTGGACACACCGCTCAAGGACGTTGTCTTCGCCGCCGGACGGACCCCGCAGGCCGCGATGCTCGACCAGACCGCGTACACACAGGTCGGCCTGTTCGCCGTCGAGGTTGCACTCTTCCGGTTACTGGAAAGCGTTGAGGTGCGGCCGGATTACGTGCTGGGGCATTCCATCGGCGAACTCGCCGCCGCGCATGTGGCTGGAGTGCTGACGTTGGCCGACGCCTGCCGATTGGTCGCCGCTCGCGGACGGTTGATGCAGGCCGCGACCACAGGCGGCGCGATGATCGCGATCCAGGCCCCTGAAGCGGAAGTGCGCGCCGAACTCATCGAGGGCGTCGACATCGCCGCCGTCAATGGTCCACAGTCGACGGTCATCTCCGGGGACTCGGAAGCCGCCCAGACGGTCGCTAACGTGTTCCGCGACCGCGGCCACCGGACCCGCAAACTCCGGGTGAGCCACGCCTTCCACTCCACGCACATGGACTCCATGCTGGCCGAGTTCGGCGAGATCGCACGCTCCTGCGCCTTCTCGGACCCGGTGATCCCGGTGGTGTCCAACGTGACCGGCGCGCTGGCCGAGCCCGCGGAGCTGAAGTCACCCGAGTACTGGGTACGGCATGTGCGCGGCACGGTCCGGTTCGCCGATGGCGTGCGGACGCTCGAAGCGCTCGGGGTGACCCAGTGCGTGGAGCTCGGCCCGGCCGCGATCCTCATCCCGATGACCCAGGAAAGCCTGACGGCCCAGGATGTTCTGCTGACTCCCGCGGTGCGGTCCGACCAGCCCGAGGACCGCACTTTCCTGGCCGCCCTGGCCCAGCTGTTCGTCGCGGGGGTGCCGGTCGAGTGGTCCGGGTTGTTCGCCGATCGCGGTGCGCGGCGGGTGGACCTGCCGACGTATGCGTTCCAGGCTCAGCATTTCTGGCTGGAGGCACCGGCGATCGACCTGCCGGACAGCTCCCCCTCGGCGGACGCCGGGTTCTGGGACGCCGTCGACAACGAGGACGTCACTGGTCTGCTGGCCGAACTGGACGCTGGCACCGATCTCGGGCCCGCGCTGTCCGCCCTGCTCCCAGCCCTGGCCGGCTGGCGAAAGAGCCGCCAGTGGCGCTACGAGTTCGCATGGCGGCCGATCGGTGAGACGGCCCGGCCCGCCCTGTCCGGAACTTGGCTGCTCGTCGCCGACCACGACAGCGCGGAGGTCGGCTCTGCATTGGCACGCCACGGCGCTGAAGTGGTCACGCTGGAAGTGCCGGACGACGACGACCTGGAAGCGCTCGCTGACCAGTTGCGAGACCTGCCCGCCGCCGGTGTGCTGAGCATGCTTCCGTTGACCCAGACCCGGTTGCTGCAGGCCGCGATGACCAAGGCCGGTCTGAACAACACTTTGTGGTGTGTCACGCGAGGCGCGGTCCGGATCGGCGATGCCGACCACGTGACCGAACCCGAGCGGGCGGCCGTGTGGGGCCTCGATGACGTGCAAGCGGTCGACCTGCCGCCCACGCTGGACAAGCTCGCGCAGGCCAGATTGTGCGGTGTGCTGGCCAACCCTGGCGGTGAGGACCGGGTCGCTGTGCGCGGCTGGGGTGTCTTCGCCCGGCGGCTCGTCCGGCGCGATCCCGCCCACCCCGGCGAGACCTGGCGCCCCCGCGGCGAGATCACCATCAAGGGCGAAGTCTCGACCGGCATCCGCACCTGGCTCGCCGAGAACACGGCAGATGGTCCGGAAAGGACAGTCGTGTGCGCGCCGGAGTCCCAGGACGACCTGGCGTGGGTCACCGCCGAACTCCAAACGCTGGACGACGACGTGCACCTGATCGCCTTGGTGCCCTTCACTCCGGCGCTCGGCGGTTCGGTGGTCAGCGCATACCTGGAGGCCGTCGCTCAAGGCCGCGAACGCACGACGGTCCTGCAGATCGGCGATGTCCCCGCGGCGATCGCGTTGAAGTACGCCGGTTCGGGCGTCCAGCTGATCGCCGACATCGACTGGACGACGTTCATCCCAGCCCACTACCCCGGCGGTGTCGGCCCGCTGTTGCGTGATCTGCCTGAGGCGCAGCCGTTCCTGACCACCGCGACGGACACCGGCGTACCGGACGAACCCGCCGGACTGCGGCACCTGCTGACCGAACGGCCCGAGACCGAGCACGAAAAGCTCGTGCTCGATGTCGTCCTGCGGCACACCGCCGCCGTCCTCGGCCATGCCTCGGTGGACACAGTGGACAGTGACACGACGTTCATCGAGTCCGGCTTGACCTCGTTCACCGCTTTGGATCTGCGCAACCGCTTGTGCACGGCCACCGGGCTCGTACTGCCGCCCGTCGTGGTCTTCGAACTTCCGACACCGCGCTCGCTCGCCGAGTACGTCCGAACCGAACTGCTGGAGGCCCGGTGACCTCGCTGCTGACGCCACCACCGGAGACGGCCGCCGATCTCCGGGACCCGGTGGACCGCCTGACCCGGTTGATGGACCCCGGCACTGTCGAACTGTTGTGCCGCAGCGGGGACGACAGCGTCCAGACCGCACGCGGCCGGATCGGCGGCGCCGCGGTGGTGGCCTATTGCACCAACGCCACCAAGATGGGCGGGGCCATCGGCCTGGACGGCTGTGGGTACATCGCCGACGCGATCGACATGGCCGCCCGGGACGGCTGCCCGGTGATCGGCCTGTGGCACTCCGGCGGCGCGAAGCTCGCCGAGGGCGTGGAGGCCATGCACGGCATCGGCCGGATGTTCGCGGGCATGGTGCGTGCTTCCGGCCGGATCCCGCAGATCTCCGTGGTGCTGGGCCCGGCCGCGGGCGGCGCGGCCTACGGTCCGGCGCTGACCGACATCGTGATCATGTCCGACGCCGGGCGCGTGTTCGTGACCGGACCAGACGTCGTGCGCAGCGTGACCGGCGAGCAGATCGACATGGCCGGGCTCGGCGGCCCCGAGGCACACGGCGTGCGGTCAGGGGTCGCGCACGTGGTCACCGCGTCCGAGACGGAAGCCTTGGAGAGCGCCCGCCAGCTGGCTCATTTGCTTGCCGTACCTGGGTGGTTCGACCCGGCGGCGGTACGTGAAGGCGACGACCTGATGGAGTTGCTGCCGGAGAGCCGTCGACGCGCCTACGACGTGCGTCCGCTGGTCCGTGGCGTGCTCGACGGCAACGCTTTCGAGGAACTGCAGGCGAAGTGGGCGCCGAACGTAGTGGTGGGCCTGGGCCGGTTGGCCGGACGCACGGTCGGCGTGATCGCCAACAACCCGTTGCGCAAAGGCGGCTGCCTGGACTCGTTGTCCGCGGAGAAGGCGTCCCGGTTCGTCCGGATGTGTGACAGTTTGGGCGTTCCTCTGGTGGTTCTGGTCGACGTGCCCGGCTACTTGCCCGGTGTGGCACAGGAATGGGGCGGGGTCGTCCGGCGCGGCGCGAAACTGTTGTACGCCTTCGCTGAGGCCGTGGTCCCGCGTGTGACCTTGGTGACCCGCAAGTCCTATGGCGGTGCGTACATCGCGATGAACTCACGCTCGCTCGGCGCCACCGCCGTTTTCGCCTGGCCGGACGCGGAAGTCGCTGTGATGGGCGCCGAGGCGGCGGTGAACGTCCTGCACCGCAAGAAACTCGCGGCCGCCACCGAGGAGGAACGGCCCGCACTGCGCGCGCAGCTGGTGGAGGAACACGAACGCGTCGCCGGCGGGGTCGACCGCGGTCTCGCGATCGGGGTCGTCGACGAGGTGATCGACCCCCGGCAGACCCGTCGGCGCATCGCCATGGCACTGGCCGCCGCCCCGGCGGGACGGGGCCGGCACGGGAACATCCCGCTGTAGCCACGGCCAAGAACGGCTTAAGCAGCATCCCCGATCATCTGAGCCGGCACCGCTGCCGGCATGGCAGAAGGAGTTGACATGAGTCGCACGGTCCTCGTCGCCGGTGCGGGCCCGGCCGGGCTGATGCTCGCCGGCGAGCTTGCGCTGGCGGGTGTGGACACCGTCGTGGTGGAACGGCGGGCCGAGCCCGGTACCCGCTCGCGCGGGATGGCCGTGCACGGCCGCACCCTCGAGGCGTTCGCCCAGCGCGGCCTGGCCGACGGTGTCCGCGAGAACGGGTTCGTCTGGCCACGCACGCCGTTCGCACTGATGTGGCTGGATCTGGACACTGTGGACGATCGCGACCACACCATCGCGTACCCGCAGTGGCGCACCGAGCAGTTGCTGGAACAGCGTGCCATCGAGCTGGGTGCGGACATCCGGCGCGGCCACGAGATCGTTGCCTGCCACCAGGACGAGACCTCGTCGATGTGCGTGGCCCGGACGGCGAATACCAGCTGACCGGCGCTTATCTCGTTGGCTGCGACGGCGCCGACAGCATCGTGCGCGAGTCGGCAGGGATCTCCTTCGAGGCCGCCGGTATCCCGCACTACGGCATGTTCGCCGACATTCCGCCCGCCGAGGGCCTGCACGACTCGTTCACCGCGGGCCTGCACCCGACCGGGATGGCCGCGGCCATGCCGATCGAGGCCGGGACCCTGCGGCTGATGGCGATCGAGCTGGACGTGGAACCGCCGGCCGAGGGGCCCGCGACCGCCGACGAGCTGCGCGCGATGGTCACCAGGATCACGGGTTCCTGCCCGGACCTGAGCGAAGCCCGCTGGGTGCAAAGGTTCGGTGGGTACACCAGACTGGCCGGCCGTTACCGCGAGGGCCGGATCTTCGTGGCCGGCGACGCCGCGCACGTGCTGTTCATCTCCGGGACGCAGGGCCTGAACGCGGGCATCCAGGACGTGCTCAACCTGGGCTGGAAGCTGGCCGCCGACATCAACGGCTGGGCGCCGCCCGGTCTGCTGGACACCTATCACGCCGAGCGTCACCCAGTGGGGCAACGGATCTGCACACACGCACGCGCGGTCCTGGCCCTGCTGCACGAGTCCACTGGCCGGATGGGCCCGATGCGCACGCTGTTCAACGACTTCCTGCGGTTCGAGGACGTGAACCGGCACCTGCTGCAGCTGCCGACCGCCGCCGACTACCCCTCGGAGCACCCGAACCCGTTGGTGGGCAAGCGGGTCGGCCCGGTGCCGGACGTGCATTCCGCGCTGCGCAACGGCCGGGGCGTCCTGGTCGACCCGGACGGGACCGCCTCGGTGGCCGGTTGGACCGACCGGGTGGACGTGCTCCGGTGTCCGCCCCGGGAAGGACTGGCCGAGGGCCTAATGTTGGTGCGGCCGGACGGTTATGTCGCACACGCCGACGAGTCCGGCAGTGACCCCGACGCCCTGCGGCTGGCCCTGACAACGTGGTTCGGCGAGCCGGCAGGCGTCTCATGACCGAATTCCTCCGGGAGGACAGCCCGATGAGCTCCCGCTCTCCGTTCGTGGACGGCCTCAGCCAGGCCTCGGACACCATCGCCCTGCGCGGCGGCGTACCCATGCCGGTCATCGGCCTGGGCGTGTTCACCATGTCCGGCCGCGACACCCAGTCCGCCGTCGCGGCCGCGCTCAAGTGCGGCTACCGGCACGTGGACACGGCCTCGATCTACGGCAACGAAGCCGAAGTCGGCTCCGCGGTGCGCCGGTCCGGCGCGACGGACGTGTTCGTCACGACCAAGCTGTGGAACGCCGACCAGGGCTTCAGCCAGACGATCAGCGCGTTCGAGCGCAGCCGCAAGCGGCTGGACGTCGACGTGGTGGACCTGTTCCTGATGCACTGGCCGGTGCCCGGCAAGCGGCTGGACACCTGGCGTGCCATGGAACAGCTGCTCGACGAGGGCCGGGTGCG
>CBIMJO010000687.1:0-5834 GCA_966244135.1 uncultured Actinocrispum sp.
ACCGCGGGTGGATCATCACCCACGAACAGGGAAGGCGGCAGCTCGGCCACCAGAGTCACATCCGTGCCCGCCACTGCTGGCGGCCCCGGGGTGGCCGGCACCAAGGGCAGCAGCTGGTCGCCGACCTGCAGCGACAGCCCCGCAGGGTCCAGTCCCGCGCCCAGCGTCACCGTCGTCCGGATCCGCGCCGACGTGGCACCGACCAGCGGCTGCCGCGCCATCCCGATCGCCGGCGCGTTCTCGGCCGGCCGTAACACCCGCTGCGTTCCCATGTGCGCGTCCGCCTCGACCACATCCGGGCCGGGCACCACGTGAGACAACGCGATCGCGTCCACATACATGGTGGAGCGGCGCCCCGGCGGACCGGCCAGCCCGACCAGAACCGTCGCGGCCGGGCCCGGCGGCGCCACGTCCGAAGTACCCACGAGCACCGCGTCCTGGTAGACCCGTACACCCGATGGAGTGATTGCGACCTCGAACCGGTGCAGCACCCCCGTGCCGCGCTTGGGCGCGGGGACGGCCGGTGGCGCGCTGCCGCCGCGGGGCACCGAAGGTCCGGTGATCACCTCAACACCGGAATCCGAAAAGGACACCTGTATCGCCCCGGCCGGCAACGCCGCCGTCCCCCGGTTGCGTGACCCGATCCGGTCGGCCGGCCCCGGCACGAATCCGATGGTGAGTTCCCCGCGAGGGCCCGCCGCATCGGTCACCACGGTCACCCGCGCATCCGGCCGAATTTCCAACGCAGCGCGTGACCGCATGACCACGTCATCGGCACCACAGGCCAGCTGAATGGCTAATTGGCCCTTTTTCGCCGATGTTCCGGCGGCCAGGTCGACACACCCCCGATAGGCCGATACATGCCACCGCGATCCGGCAACCTCGGAATGAATGCCGTCCGACGTATCGAAGTCGTCGGCATATCCGGACAATGGCGGGGAGAAATTCAGTGGCGTGCCGCGGACCCGGACAGGCGCGGAGCGCTGCCCGAACGGGTCGACCGTCCGGACCTCGATCGAGTAGTCCTGACGGCTCAGTCCGTCCAGCTGGGCGGCGGGCTGACCGACCAGCCGGACCTGGCCCGCCCAGCGCACCTCGTAGGCCGCCGCGCCGGGCACCGGCCGCCCGCCCGGCACACCGTCTGCCCAGGCCAAACGTAACCGGTTCGGTCCTGGTTGGACAGTCACCGGACCGGGTGACGGCACGGCCCCGGCGGGCTGCGGGAGCACCACGGAATCGGACGCGAAGCGGGGGAACGGCGGGGCCCCGGCGTCCGGCGCGGACTGACTGCGGAGCACGATCACCGCCAGGGCGACGAGCGCGACCCCCGCCAGCCAAGCGCTAATGCGGGCGCGTCGCGTCACCTAGGGCAGTCTATGCTAGAACTCCGTCAGGGAGTTAAGACAAACTTGAGGTTGTGTCCGCTCAACGTACGCGAACGTTGCGTTCTGGTTACGCTCTTCAACGGATGGCTGACTCTCGGCAGGTCCATCGCCTAAGTTCCGCCCAGCGCTCCTGTCAGGCGGGAGCCAATTGCGGGTTGCGTATTTGCGCGGCCGCGGCACCGAGGAGGATTGTCTCGTGCAGAAGAAGGTGGCAACGGCCGCAGTGCTGGCGGCTGGTGCTCTATTGCTTGCTTCTTGCAGCACCAATAAACAGGAAACCGGTTCCGGTGGAAATGCCGGCGCACAGTCCTGTGACACCAGTAAGGGCACGCTGGTCGTCGGTTTCGTCGCCCCCCTCACCGGTGAATTGACCGCGCTCGGGCAGGGCATGAAGAACTCGACCGACCTCGCCGTGTCGCAGGCCAACGAGAAGTGCGCCGTTCCCGGGTACAAGCTCGTGCTGGACGCGCAGGACGACGAGAAGACCCCCGAGAAGGGTGGCCAGGCGGCCACCAAGCTGGCCTCCGACCCCAACACCATCGGTGTCATCGGCCCGTTGAACTCCTCGGTGGCGCAGGTCATCCAGCCCATCCTGGCCGCCAAGAAGATCGTCCAGATCTCCCCGGCGAACACCAACCCGACGCTGACCCGCGGCGAGAACTACGGCACCGCGCCCAAGCGCCCGTTCGAGACCTACTTCCGCACCTGCGCGACCGACAACCTGCAGGGCCCGTTCGCGGCCGACTACCTGGTCAAGGACGCGGGCAAGAAGAACATCGCGGTGGTCACCGACGGCAAGACCTACGGTGAGGGCCTGGCCGCCGAGTTCATCAAGCAGGCGGAGAAGGACGGCGCGAAGATCGTCGCCCGCGAGAAGGTCGGCGAGAAGGACACCGACTTCTCGGGTGTGATCGCCAAGCTCAAGCCGAGCAACCCGGACGCCGTGTACTACGGCGGTGAGTACGGTGCCGCCGGTCCGTTCTCCAAGCAGCTCAAGGACGGTGGCGTCAAGGTTCCGCTGATGGGCGGCGACGGCATCGTGGACAAGACCTACGTGCAGCTGGCCGGCGCGCAGGCCGAGGGCGACCTGGCCACCTCCGTGGGTGCCCCGGCTGAGAGCCTGCCCGAGGCCAAGGCCTTCATCGACGCCTACAAGGCCAAGGGCTACAAGGACGCCTACAGCGCCTACGGTTCGCTGTCCTACGACGCCGCGAACGCCCTGATCGGTGGTCTGGCCAAGACCCTCGAGGGTGGCAAGGCGTGGAGCGAGTCCATGCGTGCGGACCTGCTCAAGAACGTCGGCGCCTACAAGCAGAGCGGTGCCAACGGCCAGATGGGCTTCGACGAGTACGGCGACAGCACCAACAAGCTGCTGACCGTCTACCAGGTGAAGGGCCCGGACTTCGCCCCGCTCAAGACGGGCAAGTTCGAGGGCTGATCGTAAAAACCGAATAGCGGACTGATTGCTCCGCCCGAACGGCGGGGTGTCTGGCGGGGGCAGGTCTTCAGGGGCCTGCCCCCGCCATCGTTGGAGGTAGATGTGTCGACGCTGCTACAGCAGCTTGTCAACGGCGCGATCCTCGGTGGCACGATCGGTCTGATCGCGCTCGGGTACACGATGGTGTACGGGATTGTGCAGTTGATCAACTTCGCGCACGGCGAAGTGTTCATGGTGGGCGCGTTCGGCGCCCTCGCGACGTTCACCTGGGTCATCCCGGAAGGCGTCAAGGGCACGTGGTACATCACGCTGCCGCTGATGGTGATCGCCGGCGCGGTGCTCTCCGCCCTGCTCGCGGTCCTGATGGAACGGCTGGCCTACCGGCCGCTGCGCAACGCGCCGCGACTGGCGCCGCTGATCACGGCGCTGGGCGTCTCGGTGACGCTCAAGGAGGCCGTCCGGCTGTTCTACCCGGGCGCCACCAAGCCCATCCCGTTCCCCAACGTGTTCCTCTCCGGCAGCATCGACCTCGGTGGTGTCGTCGTCGCGAAGACCGGCCTGCTGATCATCGTGGTGTCCTTGGTGCTCACCACGCTGCTGCAGCTCTACATCAACCAGTCCCGGATGGGGCGGGCGATGCGGGCCACCGCACAGGACCCGGACGTCGCCCGGCTGATGGGCATCAACCCGGACCGCACGATCGTGCTGACCTTCGCGCTCGGCGCTGTGCTGGCCGGCGTGGCAGGTGTGCTGTACGGCTCGCACATCAGCAACATCAGTACCGACATCGGCTTCCAGAACGGCATCTTCGCGTTCACCGCGGCCGTGCTCGGCGGCATCGGCTCGATCCGGGGCGCGGTGATCGGCGGGTTCGTCATCGGTTTCGTCAAGACCCTGTCCGGCCAGTACCTGCCGGGCGGCACCCAGTACGACTACGTCTGGATCTTCGTCGTGCTGATCCTGGTCCTGGTCTTCCGGCCACAGGGCCTGTTCGGTGAGACCGAAAGGGTGCGCGCATGACCAACGTCGTCTCCCCCCAGGCACTGCAGGCCGAGCGTACGTCGCCCACCCCGCCGATGATGCGTGTGCTGGCCATCGTCGGCGCGGTCGTCTCGGTGGTGGCCCCGCTGCTGCCGTGGGCGACCTTCGTGCTCAACGACGGGGCCTACCCGGACAAGTCCACCCTGCAGTACTTCGACGCCCCGTTCGAGCTGACCGGGTACCGCTGGGAGCTGCTGCTGCTGGCGCTCCTGGCGGTCGTCGCCTCGGTGTTCCGCATCCCGGCCCAGCGGCGGGTGCTGCGCGGCCTCGGCGCGGGCATCGCCGCGATCGGCGTCATCCACTTCCTGTTCATCACCAGCAAGGGCGGCGGTCTCGGCGCGGTGACCGCGGCGGACGGCGCGTTCGCGTTCGGCAGTGTCGCCGCGATCGTCGGCGGTGTGCTGCTGATCGTGGCCACGCTGGGCCGGGCGATGGAGGACGTCCCGGTGTGGCGCACCGACATCCCGGCGCCGCTGGCCTACCTGGCGCTGCTGGTGTCGTTCGGCGCCCTGCTGTTCCTGGTGTCGATGACCCTGACCGCCGGTGGCCAGGGCGGTGCGGCCAACCCGTACGCGGGTGCGATCTTCCTGTCGTTCCTCGGGTTCGCCGCGGGCCTGCTGGCCGGGCTGTCCGGGGTCGGCCTGCTGAAGTGGATCTCCGCGCTGTCCGAGCAGCACCGCTGGTTCTCCATCCTGGTGCTGGTGATCTGCGCGTTCGGGCTGCCGTTCACCGACGCGGGCACCGAGTACTGGATGACGGTGGCCACCAACGTCGGCATCTACGCGGCGACGGCCATCGGCCTGAACATCGTGGTCGGCCTGTCCGGCCTGCTGGACCTCGGGTACGTGGCGTTCCTGGGCATCGGCGCGTTCGTCGCGGCGAACCTGTCCGGCGCGGCGGCCACCAAGTTCCACATCGAGCTGCCGTTCATCCTCGTGGTGATCATCTCCGCGCTGGTGGCCGGCATCTTCGGCGCGGTGGTCGGCTCGCCGACCCTGCGGGTGCGCGGTGACTACCTGGCCATCGTGACCCTGGCCTTCGGTGAGATGTTCCAGCTCTCCGCGCGCAACAACATCGGCGGGCTGACCGGTGGCTCCAACGCCATCCCGAACATCCCGCAGCTGGAGGGGTTCGGCACGCAGTTCAACGAGCCGATCAACCTCTTCGGCGCGAAGCTGCCCGGCGGCGTCATCTACTACTTCCTGATCGTCCTGCTGGTCGGGCTGGTGATGGCGGTGTTCGCGAACCTCAAGAACAGCCGGATCGGCCGGGCCTGGATCGCCATCCGGGAGGACGAGGACGCGGCGCGGGCGATGGGCATCAAGACCGGGCAGGCCAAGATCCTCGCGTTCCTCTGCGGCGCGATCCTGGCCGGCATCGCCGGTGCCGTGTTCGCGCACAAGACCAGCACCGTCGGCTACGAGAGCTTCCAGTTCATGGCGTCGGTGACGCTGCTGGCGGCGGTCATCCTGGGCGGCATGGGGTCCATCCCCGGCGCCGTGCTGGGTGCGTCGCTGCTGTTCGTGCTGCCGGAGAAGCTGCGTGAGTTCGCCGACTACCGCCTGCTGATCTTCGGTGTCGCGCTGATCCTGATCATGCGGTTCCGGCCGCACGGCCTGATCCCGGACCGGCACCGCCGGGCGGAGCTGGTCGGCCAGGATACGAGTGGCCACTCGCTGGACGAAGTGGCCGAGGAACGCATCGAAGAGGCCGAGGCCGAGGAGGTGAAGGCGCGATGACCGCCCCCGTGATGCGCGCGCAGGACGTCACGATGCAGTTCGGCGGCCTGACCGCGCTCAAGGACGTCTCGCTCGACCTGGCCCAGGGCCAGATCATCGGCCTGATCGGGCCGAACGGCGCGGGCAAGACGACCTTCTTCAACTGCCTCACCGGCCTGTACACGCCCACGCGTGGCCAGGTGCTGATGAACGGCAAGCAGCTGCCCAACGACCCGGCCCTGGTCACCATCG
>CBIMJO010000688.1:0-5831 GCA_966244135.1 uncultured Actinocrispum sp.
CGGGGGTGCGCACCGGCAGGCCGAACGCGGCGAACTCGTGGTCGTGGCCGCCCGCGCCGAGGCCCAGCACCAGCCGCCCGGGCGCCATCTGGTCGAAGGTGGCCGCCATCTTGGCCAGCACGGCCGGATGACGGTAGGGCAGGGCGAGCACGTTGCCGCCGAGCTTGATCGTCCTGGTCTGCCCGGCCAGCCAGCTCAGCGTGGTCCACGGGTCCACCGAGGGCCGCGTGCCGTGCAGGTGGTCGCTCAGGCTGAACAGCTCGAACCCCAGTTCGTCCGCGCTCTGCGCCAGGTCGAGAAGCTGGGCCGGGTCCCGGCCGGCGACCAGTCCCCCCGCCCCGAACCCCAGTCTTCGTTGCATCCCGGAATGATTTCACGACGACACGATTCTGCCCAGGCTATGGTTCCCAGCATGCGGCCCCCCACCCTGCTCGCGCTGCCGTCCTACCTCGCCGGTCACCTCTCCAAGATCGGCCGCCAACACCTTGACCAGGCACTTTCCGACCGCGGCCTGCGCCCGCCGCACTTCGCGGTGCTCGCCGCCCTGGCCGATTTCGGCCCTCTCGTCCAGCACGAGGTGGCCGACCGGCTCGGCCTCAACCGCAGTCACCTCGTGGGCTACCTCGACGTGGTCGAGCACCTCGGCCTGGTCTGCCGGGAGCGCGACCCGGACGACCGGCGGCGCCAGCACGTGCTGTTGACGCCGGCCGGGCGGCAGGTGTTCGAGGACCTCGTCGGCGTGGCCATCCGCGCGCAGGACGAGTACCTGGGCGCGCTCACCGAACCGGAGCGCGAGGTGCTGATCGACCTGCTGCGGCGGATCGTGCTCGCCGAGGACGAGGAGTGAGATCTCAGGTCAGTGGCCACATCAGCAGGACAGTCGTGCCCCGCCGGTCGTGGTGCAGGTCGAACGTGCCCGCGAGCACGTTCATCAGGTACAGGCCCCGGCCGCGGGTCCCCGGGTCCGCGGGTGGCTTCTGCCAGGTGCCGGTGTCGGCGACGATGATGCTCACTGTGCGCCGGCTCGGGTCGCAGCCCGCGAACAGCGTTACGGTTCCGGCTTCGGCCGGGGGTTCGAAGGCGTGCTCGATGGCGTTGGACACCGCCTCGTCGACCGCGAGCACGATGTCGTCCCGCCGCACATCGGTCAGCCCGAGGTCGGCGGCCCACCGCATGAGCTGCGACCTCAGTGGTCCGAGCACCGCGGGTGTCGGGTCCATGGTCACGTACACAGTGGGCTGGGCAGGGTCGGCGGCGGCTAGTGCGGCGGCGGCGTGTCTCGGCAACCGCCTGCCCCAGTCACGCAGCGGCTGTCTAGACGTCAGGTACGTGTTCGAGTCCAGCATCCCGGCACCAACTCCAGTGGGAATCGACCATCACGGGCAGGGGGTACCCCAACCGGACGCGGTTAATGCTCTCCTCGTACGGCCCATGCCCGTGCGGTCAGCGAAATCCGCCCGTCCGGGCCGCGGACCAGCCTGGACCGCAAGAGGTCCCGCAGCTCGGCGCGGTGGTCCTCGGCCAAGGACGTGGCATAACCGGGCGCGGGGCCGGTGCCGCCGAGGAACGGCGTCCAGTAGTCGTCGAAGTCGGTGAACACCGTCGGCACGGTGATGCTGCGCGCCTCGACATGTTGCAGGCCCGCGTCCGTCCACAGCCGGGTCAATGGCCCGGGCGCGCAGACGCCGAACCGGCTGCCCTCGTCCAGCTCGGCCGCGGCCGGGTCGAGTTCGGCGGCGGCGTCCCAGAAGTGGCGCATCATGGCCATTCCCTCGGCGTAGTCCCAGACATAGGCGGCGGCCGCCGAGCCGACCCGCGCGAACTCGGCCACCGCACGCTCGGGTTCCGGCACGAAGTTCAGCGCCAGGCCGCTGACCACCGCGTCGAAGCTCCGGTCGGGAAACGGCAGCTCACGGGCATCTGCCTGGTGGAACTCGGCCCCGGGAACGGCGGCCCGGGCCACCTGCAGGAACGGGCCGGACGGGTCGACGCCGACCACCTCATCGGCCGGCAGGGTCGCGGTCAGCACACCGGTCCCGCAGCCCACGTCGAGCCAGCGGCCGCCGGCGGGCAGGTCCAGCCAGCGGACGAACGCCTCGGCGACCGGACGGCTCCACCGCCCGACGTAGCGCTGGTACGCATCGCCGGCCGCCCAAACGTCGTGTGCCACGCGATGAGGCTACGCGGGCCTTGACGCGGGCGCCCGGCGGCGAAAAGGTAAACCTTGATCCGCCGCGAAGTGCCAGCGAAACGTTGTCAACCAAGGAGACATCGTGGGCAGGTTAACTCGCCGGAGCATGTTCACCGCTGGGGTCGCGTTGCCGTTCGTCGGCGGCGCCCAGACAGCCCTCGCCGATCCCGTCGTCACCTACGGTCGCGTTTTCGACGTGACCAGGTTCGGGGCGAGAGGCGACGGCACCACGATCGACTCGGACGCGATCAACCGGGCGATCGACACCGCCGCGCAGAACGGCGGCACGGTCTACTTCCCGGCCGGGACGTACGCGAGCTACTCGATCCGGCTGAAGAGCAACATCGCGCTGTACCTCGCCGCGAACGCGACGATCCTCGCGGCCACGCCCGCCAACGGCAAGGGTTTCGACCTGGCCGAACCCGGTGCGGGCAACCCGTACCAGGACTATGGCCACAGCCATTGGCACAACAGCCTGATCTGGGGCGAGGGGCTGCAGAACATCACGATCCACGGGCCGGGCAAGATCGACGGGAAGGGCCTGGTCAGCGGCGGCAGCCGGGAGTCGGAACCGCTGCAGGGCAACAAGGCGATCTCGCTGAAGCTGTGCCGGAACGTCTACATCCAGGGCGTGACCATCGTGAACGGCGGTCATTTCGGGATTCTGCCGACGGGGGTGGACAACTTCCGGATCGAGGGCGTCGTGATCGACACCAACCGGGACGGCATCAACATCGACTGCTGCAAGAACGTCCGCATCGCCAACACAACGGTCAACTCCCCCAACGACGACGCCATCGTGCTGAAGAGCTCGTACGCGTTGAACCAGGTGCGGGACACCGAGAACGTCACCATCGACAACTGTTTCGTCAGCGGCTACGACCTCGGGACGCTGGTGGACGGATCGTTCAAGACCGGCCCGTACAGCCGCACCGGGCGGGTCAAGTTCGGTACCGAGGCCAACGGCGGGTTCCGGAACATCGCCATCTCCAACGTGATCTTCGAGTACTGCCGGGGCCTGGCGCTGGAGTCGGTGGACGGCGGGCTGCTGGAGGACGTGACCATCAGCAACCTGACCATGCGGCACGTGCAGATGCCGTTGTTCATGCGGCTGGGTGCGCGGATGCGCGGTCCGGCCGGGATCCCGGTCGGCCAGCTGCGGCGGGTGAACATCAGCAATGTCATGGCGTACAACGCCGATCCCAAGTACCCGTCCTGCATTTCCGGTATCCCAGGGCACACCATCGAGGACATCCGGATCAGCAACGTCCGCCACCACATGGCCGGCGGCCTGACCCCGAACGACGCCCCGATCAACCCACCCGAACTGGAGAACGCCTACCCCGAGCCGTCGATGTTCGGCACGCTGCCCGCCTACGGCTTCTTCATCCGGCACGCCAAGGGCATCACGCTGGACAACGTCCAGGTGAAGTACGAACAGCAGGACACCCGCCCGGCCTTCGTCGTCCGCGACGTGACGGACCTGGACATCCACCACTGCCGCGCCGACAAAGCCGCTGACACCCCAACCTTCTGGCTGGACGCGGTGAACGACTTCGCGGTGACCACAAGCCGTCCCGTGGCCGATACGTACCTGGACCACGTGGACCACAAGGAGCTGTGACCCCTGCGGGGCCCGGCCGGAATATTCGTTGCCCTGTCCGGCCGGGCCCTGCGATCATGTGCCGGAAATGGGAATGCTGGACATGATGGCCGCCAAGGTCCGCGCGGGCGAGACCGTGGACTTCCGGCCGAGCGGGACATCGATGATCCCGCTGATCCGTAGTCGTCAGCTCGTCACCGTCGCGCCCGTCGACCCCGCCAAGCTCGAGGTCGGCGACATCGTCCTGTGCCGCGTCGCCGGCGCCACCTACCTCCACCTGGTCTCCGCCATCGACGGCCCCCGCATCCAGATCAGCAACAACCGCGGCCACATCAACGGCTGGACCAACCACGCCCGCGTCTACGGCCTCTGCATCGCCATCGAAGGCACCGCCCGCCCCCGCATCGCAGGAAAGACCTAGCACTGCTCGCGGGGCGGGAACCCTGTTGTGTCGGGGGTTCGGTCGCGGTAGGTGGTTTCGGCGAAGGTGAGGAAGCGGTCGAGGTCGTGGGTGGTGGTGGCCAGCCCGAAGGAGACGCGGACGGCGCCGGCGGTGGGCAGGCCGATGAGGCGGAGGTAGTCGTCCAAAGTGGAGTATCGGAGCCTGCGGAGGCCTCGCAGGCGGCCTTTGTGGAGGTGGAAGGCGTTCTCGCCGGCTCCGGGGTTGCAGAAACAGCCGGTGCGCAGGGAGATGTTGGCGTCGGCGGATTCGGCGGCGATCAGGCGTTCGTCGATGATGTCGCCGGTGGGGGTCAGGAAGTTGAAGGTGACTGTGCCGCCGCGGTTCTGGGTTGTCGCGGGGCCGTAGAGGCGGATCATGGGTTCGCCGTTGCTGTGCCGCAGTTCGGTGATCCGGTCGATGAACCAGCCGGTCAGGCAGCGCACGCGTTGGCCGATCACCGGCATGCCGATGCCCGCCAGCCAGTTCAGGCCCACCTCGATGTCCGGGATGGCCAGGAAGTTCACCGTGCCGTCCTCGAACGCGGCCTCGGCCGGGGCCATGGTGTGCCAGTCGGCCTGAACGCTCACGGCCTGGATCGTGCCGCCGGAGAACCACGGGCGATGCAGGCGCGCCAACGCATCCCGGCGAGCGACGAGGGCGCCGACGCCCGTAGGGTAACCGAACAGCTTGTACCAGCTGATGATCACGAACTCCGGCCGGACCACACTCAGGTCGAGGACGTTCGTCGGGAGGTACGCGGCCGCGTCGAGCAGCACGTCATACCCCTGCCGCTGAGCCAAAGCAACCCAGTCGAGGGGATGCTGGACACCGGTGAAATTGCTCTGCGCGGGATACGCGAACAGGCCACGGCCGCGGGACAGTGCCTGGTGGATACGGCTTGTGGGGACGCGCAGGTCCGGCGGCACCATCGGCACATAGGTCGTGCGGGCGTGCCGCTGCTTGGCGAACTCACGGATCCCGTTGATGGAGTTGTGGTTGTCGAACGTCAGCACCAGACGGTTGGTGCGGGAGAACGGGTACGCCTCGCCGACCAGACGCGCGGCCGCGGTGGCGTTCGCGGTGAAGATGACCACGTAGTCGTCGGGCGACGCGTTCAGGTGCCGCAACACCCGATGGCGCGCGCTCTCGACCAGTTCGGTGGCCGCCAGTGAGGTGGGGTTGACCGAGTGCGGGTTGCCGAACAGCTTGCCGCTCAACCGATCCTGGTGCGCTCGCAGCTGGCTCCGGGCGGCGAGACCGGAACCGGTGTAGTCCAAGTAGATGTGGTCATGCTCGTCCAGATAGCCGTACTCCGTCGAGCGCAACTCATCCAGCACGTGCGTCGCGGCGTAATCCGGGTACCGCGCCAGGAAGGACTCGCCGGTGATGGTCACCGCCGTACACCCACTTTCCGGCGAAGCACAGCGACCGTGCCGACGCTGAAGGCGATGGCGAACGCAGCCAGGATCACCCAGTCCACCCAGGGCGCGGTCGCGAAACTGTCCTCATAGGACGCCAGCAGCGGCGGCCCGAGCGGGGATCCGCCGTTCTGCCACAGGTTCGGCAGCCCTGCGATGTTGCCGAGGCCCTCGAAC